>JBAWYY010000049.1:0-11455 GCA_037143285.1 Alphaproteobacteria bacterium
GGTCGGTTTCCGCGACGGATCGGTCATCGCGCAGTTGGGCCCCCATGACATGCGGGTGCCCATTGCCGATGCGCTCGCCCATCCCGAGCGCATTGACGGCCCGGTGAAGCGGCTTGATCTCGTCGAACTCGGTCAATTGTCGTTTGAAGCGCCGGATCTCATCCGTTTCCCCGCGCTTCGGCTTGCGATTGAAGCCATGGAGGCGGGCGGCCGCGCGACTGCCGTCCTCAATGCCGCCAATGAAGTGGCGGTCGAGGCCTTTCTGAAGGATGAAATCGGCTTCCTTGGGATTGCAGCCATTGTCGATGCCGTCCTCTCCGATCTCGGTGCTGGCCCCGCTGCTGCCACACTTGGCGAGTTACAAGCTGTTGACCATGATGCAAGAGAAGTGGCGCGCACCCACTTGCTTCATCATCAGGCTCGCGCAATGTAGCCTTGGAGGCGTGTGCGATCCGTGGGTTTAAGGGCGCGCGCGTAGGGGAATGGGCTAGTATGGATCTTCTCTCAGCGCTCGGGGGTTGGGGCGGTTCGTTCGTCTCAGTCATCATCCCGTTCCTGTTTGTGTTGTCGGTCGTGGTGTTCTTCCACGAGCTCGGCCATTTTTGGGTCGCGCGGCTCTGCGGCGTGCGGGTGGAGATTTTCTCCATCGGCTTCGGGCGCGAACTCATCGGCTTCAACGACCGCCATGGCACGCGCTGGAAAATCGCGGCGATCCCGCTTGGCGGCTATGTGAAGTTCTTCGGCGATGCCGACGCTTCCAGCCGCACCGATCATGAGGCGGTGTCCGCCATGAGCGCGGCTGATCGCGAGCAGAGCTTCTTTCATAAGCCTGTGGCGCAGCGCGCGGCGATCGTCGCTGCCGGCCCCATCGCCAACTTCATCCTCGCTATCGTGATCTTCACGGGCGTGTTCATGTTCTTCGGCAAGTCGATCACATCGGCGCGCGTCGAGACCATCACGCCGGCAAGTGCGGCTGAGCGGGCCGGCTTCCAGCCCGGCGATCTCGTGGTCGAGATTGGCGGCAAGCCGATTGAGAGCTTTGCCGATATGCAGCGCATTGTCGGATTCTCGGCAGGCATACCCTTGGCCATCGTCGTTGATCGCGATGGCACCCGCGTGCCCTTGACCGCGACCCCGACCATCCACGAGTTCAAAGACCGCTTCGGCGGCACCCATCGCATTGGCCGGCTTGGCATCGCCAAGTCGAACAAGCCGGGCGACATTGAAATGCGCCGCTATGATCCCGTCACCGCTTTCGGCATGGGCCTTACCGAGACTTGGTTCGTGGTGGCACGGACCGGCGACTATCTCGGCGGCCTCGTCATGGGGACTCAGTCGGCCGATCAGTTGGGCGGACCGATCCGTATTGCACAGGTTTCGGGCGAAGCAGCGCAGATCGGGTTTGGGTCACTCTTAGGTCTTGCGGCGCTGATTTCCGTGTCGATCGGCCTGTTGAATCTCATGCCGATTCCCATGCTGGACGGCGGACATTTGGTGTTCTACGGCATCGAGGCTTTGCGCGGAAAGCCGATTAGCGAACAAAAACAAGAGTTTGCGTTTCGGTTTGGCCTTGCACTCGTACTTATGCTTATGGTCTTCGCGACCTGGAACGATATTCGGGGCCTGATTGGCTAGGGGGGTATGGCGTGGCGTCACGGCAACGGAACCGGAATTTCCGGTCAGACCAGCGGCTTACGGTTTGCGTTCCAAACGAAAAACGGTACAAGCGATCTGCCGGAGGGGATTCCTTTGGCGGTCCAGATGTGTCTGGGCACGATAAAAGACAGGCAACAGGCTCTCATTCCATGACTTTTTTCGCTCGGACGGTCCGATCGGTCGTGGTGGCGGGTTCGGTGTTGACGGCAGGGGTTCTCGGCGGTGCCGTGGGTCTCGTGACCGTCTCGACCGACGCAGCCGCCCAGTCGGCGAGCAACATCGTGGTGACGGGTAATCGCCGCGTCGAATCTGAAACGATCCGCTCCTATTTCGGGACCCGCGGTGAGGCTTTGACCGCCGCTCGTGTGGACGAGGGCATCAAGGCGCTCTATGGCACCGGTCTTTTCAGCGATGTGCGCGTGTCTCGCCAGGGTGGCCGTTTGGTGGTCGCCGTGTCGGAGAACCTCGTTCTCAATCGCGTGGTGTTTGAAGGCAATCGCCGCATCAAGTCTGACCAGTTGGCCGGCGAAGTGGAATCGAAGCCGCGCGGCACCTTCTCGCAGGCCACCGTCCAGTCGGACGTGCAGCGCCTCTATGACATCTATCGCCGTACCGGCCGTTATGACGTGTCGATTTCGCCGAAGACCATCGAGCAGCCCAATGGCCGCGTCGATCTCGTGTTCGAAATCACCGAGGGCCGCAAGGCGGGCATCCGCTCCATCACCTTCGTCGGCAACCGTGCCTTCGGCACGCAGCGCCTGAAGGACCAGATGTCGACGGGCGAGAGCGGCATTTTGTCGTTCCTGCGCAATAACGACGTTTACGATCCCGACCGCTTGAATGCGGACCAGGAAGCGCTGCGCAAGTTCTACCTGCGCAATGGCTATGCCGACTTCCGCGTGATTTCGGCGCGTGCGGATCTTGATCCCGCGACCAACAACTTCGCCATCACCATTGAGGTGGACGAGGGCGATCAGTATCGCTTCGGCTCCGTCGAGATTGAGTCGAACATTCGCGACGTGGACTCGGCTTCGCTTCGCAGCGCGCTGCGCACCACGTCCGGTGGCGTGTACAATGTCGAACTCGTCGACATGACGATGGAAGATATCACCATCGCCATTGCGCGCCGCGGCTATGCCTTTGCGTCCGTTCGCCCGCGCGGTGATCGCGATGCGGCGACCCGCACCGTCAACCTCGTCTACGTGGTTGAAGAGGGCCCGCGCGTCTATGTGGAGCGCATCAATGTCCGCGGTAACACCCGCACGCAGGACCGCGTCATTCGCCGCGAGTTCGATGTGGCCGAAGCTGACGCTTACAACCGCGTCCTGATCGACCGCGCTGAGCGCCGCCTGAATCAGACGACCTTCTTCAAATCGGTGAAGATCACGACTGAGCCTGGCTCAGCGCCCGACCGCGTGGTTGTCAACGTGGACGTTGAGGATCAACCGACCGGTGCCTTCTCGATTGCCGGTGGTTATTCGACTGTGGACGGCTTCATAGCTGAAATCTCGGTTGAAGAGCGTAACTTCCTCGGTCGTGGTCAGTTCGTTCGCCTCGGCGGCACCTATGGCCAGCGCACGCAGGGTGTGAACTTCTCGTTCACTGAGCCCTATTTCCTCGACTATCGCCTCTCGGCTGGTTTCGACCTGTTCTGGCGCATCAGCCGTCGGTCGAATTTCCAGAGCTATGATGCGACCAACTACGGCGGTACGTTGCGTCTCGGCATTCCGGTGACCGATCAGTTCGCCGTGCAGCTGCGCTACTCGGCCGTGTTCCAAAAGATCACGCTACGTCAGGATCTTGCCAACTGCTTCAACGGCTACGGCGACCAGCTCTCGCAATATGTTCTGCCGAATGGTCGGACGGCAAACTACGTGGCGGGCGATCCGCGCGGCACAGCTGCCGGCACCAATAACGGTCTCCTGTATCGGGATGCCGCGGGGCAGCCGACGCTGGCCAACACTGGCACGCCTTACACCTGTACGGATGACGCGGAATCGTCGATCGCGCTTCGCTCGATCAATGATCGTCAGCGCTTCATCTCCACGGTTGGCTATTCACTGATCTATAACTCGCTCGACCGTGTGACTAATCCGTCGCAAGGCCTCTATGGCGAGTTGCGTCAGGACTTCGCTGGTCTCGGTGGCAATGCCCGCTTCGTTCGCACCACCGGTGAGTTGCGCTACTATCACGACCTCACCAATGACATCATCGGTCAGATCCGCTTGCAGGCCGGTAATATCACTGGCTTTGGGTCGAACTCTGTCCGCTCGTCCGATGGATCGGTGGCAACGGGTGGCAAGCTCGACGTGACCGACCAGTTCTTCATGGGTCCGGAACTCGTTCGCGGCTTCCAGACCGCTGGTATCGGTACGCGTGATTTCGCCTCGGCTGGTTTGTCTGGGCGTCTGCCTGACGCTATCGGCAACACCAACTATTGGGGTGCATCGGCGGAAGTCACCTTCCCCTTCGCCTTCCTGCCGCGTGACTTCGGCATGCGCGGTGCTCTGTTCGCGGATGCTGGTTCGGTGTGGGGCTATAACTCCCGCCTGTCGTTCACCCAGGCGGGGTCGGCGACCGCCCTCAATGTCAACCTGAACGACCCGCGTACAGGCAAGCCCACGTCCGACGCCTATCTCCGGTCCTCGGTCGGTCTTGGTCTGTTGTGGAACTCGCCGTTTGGTCCGATCCGCTTCGACTACTCCTTCGTTCTGGCGAAGGCGCCTTTCGATCGCACCCAGGCATTCCGCTTCTCGGGTGGTACCCGGTTCTGACGGCCGCGCGGCGGCGCTTGTCCTCACGGGCAGGCCGCCGCGTCCTTCGGAGGTCGCATGACCGAGCCGGTGTTTTTCTCGTTTCCTGAATCGCAGACGATCGCGACCTTGGCGGCCCATCTGGGCGCCGAGGTTCCGTCGTTTGGCGGGGATCTCGCCATTACTGGTGTTGGCACCCTGGCTGATGCGGGGGTAGGCGACGTCACATTCTTCGATAACATCCGCTATCGATCTCAACTTGAGGCCACGCGCGCCGCCTGTTGCTTGGTGGCTGCGGCTCACGCGAGCCTCGTGCCTTCGGGGACGATCGCCCTTGTGGTCCCCCAACCCCATGCGGCCTTCGTGTCCTTGACACGCTGGCTCTATCCGAGTGCGCTGAAACCCCAATCTCTTTTCGGTGCGAGCGGTGTCTCCCATGGCGCGATTGTCCATCCCGATGCGAAGCTCGAAGCGGGCGTGATCGTTGATCCCGGTGTCGTCATCGGCCCTGGCGCCGAGATCGGGTCGGGGACCGTCTTGGCGGCGGGCTGCGTCATCGGCGAGAAGGTTCGTATCGGCCGTGATTGCGCGATAGGCGCAGGCGTTTCCATCACTCATGCGCTGATCGGCAACCGGGTGATCATTCACCCGGGCGCGCGTATCGGCCAAGACGGGTTTGGCTTCCAACCGAGCCGCACCGGCCATCTGAAAGTGCCACAGATCGGCCGGGTGATCATTCAGGACGATGTCGAGATCGGCGCCAATACGACCGTGGATCGCGGCCATTTGCGCGATACAATGATCGGCGAGGGCACTAAGATCGACAATCTCGTGCAGATCGCCCACAACGTGGTGATCGGCCGGCATTGCATCATCGTAGCGCTCGTGGGTATTTCTGGCTCTGTGACGCTCGGAGACTTCGTGATGCTGGGCGGTCGCGTTGGGATTAATGGCCATGTGACTATTGGCGACGGCGCTGAAATTGCCGCGACGTCGTCGGTGAAAGATGATGTGCCGGCAGGCGCGCGCTGGGGTGGATCTCCTGCAAAGCCTGTGCGCGAGTGGTTCCGTGAGGTGGCAGCCCTCGAGCGCCTGGGGCGGCAGGGGCGCCCGGCGACACGACAAGAAGGACAGGGATGATATGACTGAGGACACGAGCATCAATGCTCAAGGCATCATGGAGATCTTGTCCACGCTGCCCCATCGCTATCCCTTTCTGCTCATTGATAAAATTATCCGTATTCGCGGCGATGAGTTCGGCGTTGGGATTAAGAATGTGACGGTGAATGAGCCCCAGTTCATGGGCCATTTTCCCGGCAATCCCATCATGCCCGGCGTCTTGATGATCGAAGGCATGGCGCAGACGGCGGGCGTGATGGCGATCCGCTCGGTTGGGGTGAGCCGCGCGAAGTCGATCTATTTCATGACGGTGGATAAGGCGAAGTTTCGCAAACCCGTCATTCCCGGCGACGTCGTCGAATATCACATGACCAAATTCGCGAAGAAGCGGTCGATCTGGTTCTATCGCGCCGAGGCCTTCGTGGACGGCAAACTCGTGGCCGAAGCCGAACTCTCCGCAATGCTGGCGGATATGGAATGAGCGGCGCATCGCAGGTGTCGATTGATCCGCTCGCGCGGGTTTCGCTTTCAGCCGTGCTCGGGGCGGGGGTTGTGGTCGGCCCTTTCTGCCTCGTTGGACCCAATGTGACATTAGGGGACGGCGTCGAACTCAAATCCCATGTGGTGGTGGACGGGCACACCACCATTGGCGCGCGCACCGTGCTGCATCCCTTTGTCAGCATTGGTGGTCCGCCGCAGGATACGTCCTATAAGGGCGAACCGACCGCGGTCGAAATTGGCGCTGATTGCGTGATCCGCGAGAGCGCGACCGTCAATCGCGGCACGCCGAAAACCGGCCTCACGCGGCTTGGCGAGCGCTGTTTCCTCATGGCCTATGCCCATGTGGCCCATGATTGCCGTGTCGGAAACGGCGTCATCTTTGCCAATGGGGCAACCCTTGGCGGCCACGTGAAAGTGGGTGACGGCGTCTTCCTCGGCGGCCTCTGTGCCGTACATCAGCACACGCGCGTCGGTGATTTCGCCATGGTGGGCGGGCTGACAGGAGTGAAAGACGACGTGATCCCCTTCGGCATGGCCTTTGGCGCCAACGGGGTCTCTGGCGAACTGATCGGTCTCAATGTGATCGGGATGAAGCGGCGCGGCTTCACGCGCGACGATTTGCGGGTCGCAAAGGCCTGTTACGACACGCTTTTCTTTGGCGAGGGGATCTTTGCCTCGCGCCTTGCAGATGCTACGGCCCGCTTTAGCGACCATCCGGTGGCAGGTCGCATCCTCGCGTTTATTGCTGAGGGCGAAAAGCGTCCCGTGATGATGGCGGCTGCACGTCAAACACGTGTCGCTCAGGCCGATGGCTGAGGCGCCGCTCGCCATTGTTGCGGGCGCCGGCGCCTTTCCGGCAGCGGTTGCCGATGCGGTGCGGGCGCAGGGGCGCGAGGCCTTCCTGGTGCTGCTGAAGGGCATCGCCGATCCCTCGCTGACCCGCTATCCCCATGCCTGGGCCGGCATTGGCCAATTGGGTGCGATCACGCGCGCTGCGCGAGGGGCTGGCGCCACCGATCTTTGCTTCATCGGTTCGCTCGTGCGGCCGAGCTTTCTGGGCGTCTTGCCGGATCTGCTGACCATCAAGGTCATTCCGGAACTGATCCGCCTCTATCGCGGCGGCGACGATCATCTGCTCTCGGGGATTGCCGCGATTTTTGAGCGCGAAGGTTTTCACCTCGTCGCCGCGCAGGATGTGGCACCCGAACTGTTGATGCCCGCCGGCGCGCTGGGGTCGGTGCAGCCGGAGGCCGCTGATCTCGCCGATATCGAACGGGCGGCGCAGGCGATTGCAGCCTTCGGCCCCTATGACATCGGCCAGGCCGTCATCATCGGCAATCACCGTATCGTTGCGGTCGAAGGCGCTGAGGGGACCGATGGCCTCTTGGAGCGTTGCTTGGCTCTGCGCGAGGGCGGCCGGTTGCAATGGCGCGGGCAGCGCGGCCTCCTCGTCAAGGCGCCCAAGCCCTCGCAGGACCGTCGCATCGATTTGCCGGCCATTGGACCGCGCACCATTGAGCGGGCGGCGGCCGCGAAATTGCGTGGCGTTGCAGTGGCTGCGGGGTCGTCGCTGGTTGTAGAGCCGCACGAGATCACAAGGCTTGCGGATGCCGCCGGTCTCTTCGTCTACGGTTTTACCGGGGGCGTCGGCCATGGATGACACGCGCCCGCTCGATGTCTTTGTCATCGCAGGCGAAAGCTCCGGCGATCAGCTCGGCGCCCATCTCATGGACGCGCTTGTCGCTGAACACAGGGGACCCGTGACGTTCAGGGGTGTAGGCGGCGAGCGCATGGAGGCGCGCGGCCTTACTTCGCTCTTTCCGATGACCGATATCGCGCTCTTTGGCATCACCTCGATCATCGCCCATATCCCGCGTGTGCTGCGCCGGGTGAATGAGATGGTGGAGGTGATTTCGTCATCGCGGCCCGATGTGCTGGTTCTCATCGATTGTCCGGGGTTTAACCGGCGCGTTGGCCGCAAGATCCGCAAGATCGCGCCGGATATTCCCATCGTCTTTTATGTCTCGCCCTCGGTCTGGGCCTGGCGGCCGGGCCGGGCCAAGGAAATGGCGCCTTACGTGGACCATCTCTTGGCGCTGCTGCCCTTTGAGCCGGCGGTTCATGCAAAGCTCGGCGGGCCGCCCACCACCTATGTGGGACACCCGATCGTTGAGCGCTTGGACGAGCTTCGCCCCAATGCCGAGGAGGCGCAGCGGCGCAATGCGTCGCCCCCACGTCTCCTGTTGCTGCCGGGCAGTCGGTCGAGCGAGATCAAGCGCTTGGCTCCCGTGTTCCGCG
The DNA here is from genome assembly GCA_037143285.1 of Alphaproteobacteria bacterium. Taxonomy (GTDB): domain Bacteria; phylum Pseudomonadota; class Alphaproteobacteria; order Rhizobiales; family Phreatobacteraceae; genus Phreatobacter. The sequence continues at coordinate 8,328 of JBAWYY010000049.1, forward strand.
ATGTCCTGACGGCGCTTTTGCCGCGCACCGGGCCGCTTGATCTTGTGCTGCCGGTGGTGCCGCATGTGGCAAAGCTCGTTGAGGAAGCCGCGGCCACATGGCCGGGGAACCCTAAGCTCGTTTATACGGACGCTGAGAAGTTTGAGGCCTTCCGCACGGCGCGTGCGGCCTTTGCCTGTTCCGGCACGGTGACGCTCGAATTGGCGGTGGCGGGCGTGCCGGAAGTGATGGTGTATCGAGCCGGCTCATTAGAGGCGGCGATTGTAGAGCGCATCGTCATCACTGATACGGCGGTGCTGGCGAACCAAGTGCTGGGCGAGAAGATCGTGCCGGAATTCATTCAGCGCTTTGCCAAGATCGAGGCCATCGTGCCGGCGCTTTTGGCGGTTCTTGGCGATACGCCGGAACGCGCCCGCCAGCTTGAGGCTTTTTCCCGCCTCGATGAGATCATGATGTTTGCCGGCGAAACACCGAGCGCTCGTGCGGCTCGTGTGGTCCTCGAGACCATCGACGTACGTGCCCAGCGGAGAGGCCGGGCTTAGTCTCGGCTCAGCAGGGTGCGAGTGGCCGCTGTCACGTCAGCCTGACGCATCAGGCTCTCGCCGACCAGGATCGTGCCGATGCCCACCTTTTGGAGCCGCGCCACATCGGCGGCAGTGAAGATGCCGCTTTCGCCGACCAGCACACGATCCTTCGGCACGCGAGCGCTCAGACGTTCCGAGGTTTCGAGCGTCACGTTGAAGCTGCGGAGGTCACGGTTGTTGATGCCGAGGAGGCGCGAGGGAAGCTTGAGCGCGCGGTCGAGTTCGGCCTCGTCATGGACCTCGACGAGTGCGTCCATCTGATAATCTCGCGCGGCGCCAATGAGTTCGGCGGCCAGCGCGTCATCGACTGAGGCCATGATCACGAGAATGCAATCGGCCCCCCAGGCGCGGGCCTCCGCCACCTGGTAGGGGTCGTGCATGAAGTCTTTGCGCAGCGCCGGCAGCGCGCAGGCCGCGCGCGCGGCGGTCAGATAGTCCGGCGCACCTTGAAAGGAAGGCGCATCGGTCAGCACCGACAGACACGTGGCGCCGCCCGCCTCATAGCTCTGCGCAAGCAAGGGCGGATCGAAATCGGCGCGGATCAGGCCCTTGGATGGGCTCGCCTTTTTGATCTCGGCAATGAGTGCGGTCTCACCTGCGGCAAGCTTGTCTTCGATGGCCTTTAGGAAGGGGCGCACGGGGCTCGCGCCGCGTGCGGCACGGTCCACATCGCCGAAGGGCCGCACGCGCTTGGCGGCGGCAATTTCCTCGCGCTTATAGGCTTCGATCGTTTTGAGAATATCGGCCATGGGTCACGCGTTGGACAGGCGGATGAGGGCATCGAGGCGCGCAGCAGCAGCACCTGTGTCGATCGCTTGGCTTGCGAGCGCAAAGGCGTCCGGCAGCGTTGCCGCCTTGCCCGCGACCACAAGGGAGGCTGCAGCGTTGAGACTTGCAACGTCGCGATAGGCATTGCGCCTGCCGGTGCGGATCGCGCGGAGGGCCGCCGCATTATGGTCGGCATCACCGCCTTTGAGGTCTTCCGCCCGGCAGAGGCCGAGGCCCACATCACCCGGCGCGATTGAGAAGGTCGTGACCTTGCCGCCCGTCCATTCCGCAACCGAGGTTGGCCCCGTACCAGTCACTTCATCGAGGCCGTCGGACCCGTGCACGACCCAGGCGCGGGCGGAACCGAGATTGCCGAGCACATGGGCGAGTGGTTCCACCCAACGCTCAGCGAAGACGCCGACCATCTGGCGTTTCACGCTTGCGGGATTGGAAAGGGGGCCGAGGAGGTTGAAGATGGTGCGTGTGCCCAATTCAACGCGGGTCGGGCCCACATGCTTCATGGCGGGGTGATGAGCCGGCGCGAACATGAAGCCAATGCCGGCCTCGCGGATACAGTGGCTGATTTTCTCAGGTGACAAATCGACCTTCACGCCCAGCGCCATCAGGCAGTCGGCCGCCCCCGAGCGCGAGGAGAGCGCGCGATTGCCGTGCTTCGCCACAGGCACACCGGCGCCGGCGACGATGAAGGCCGCAGCGGTCGAGATATTGAGGGAGTGGGAGGCATCACCGCCCGTGCCAACCACGTCGACCGCGCCTTCGGGTGCCTCAACCCGCACCATCCGCGCCCGCATGGTGGCAACCGCGGCCGTAATTTCCTCAACCGTTTCGCCACGCACCCGCAGCGCCATGAGGAAGCCGCCGATTTGCGACGGCGTGCAGTCCCCCGTCATGATCTTGGAGAAGGCGAGTTCCGCCTCCGCCCGATCAAGCGATGCGCCGGTGCCGACCTTCGCGATCAGTGCCTTGAACTCTTCCATTAGCCGGTACTCCGTACGCTACGTCCGGTCTTCGTGTTCCATTCCGCCGCGAGATCCAGGAAATTCGCGATCATCCGGTGGCCATGCTCGGAGGCGATGCTTTCCGGGTGAAACTGCACCCCGTGGGACGGGCGGGTCTGGTGGGCAAGGCCCATGACGAGGCCGTCTTCGGTCTCGGCTGTTACTGTCAGGTCACCCGGCCAGCGCCCGCGATCAACGATGAGGGAATGATAGCGGGTTGCCTGAAAAGCGCCGTTGATGCCGCGAAAGACGCTGCCGCCGGAATGCTGGACGGTGGAGAGCTTGCCATGCATGGGGCGCGGCGCACGCACCACTTGGCCGCCAAAGGCTTGGCCCATGGCCTGATGGCCAAGGCAGACGCCGAGCATGGGGATGGTGGCTGAGGCTTGTTCGATGAGGCCTAAGCAAATGCCGGCTTCATTGGGCGTGCAGGGGCCGGGCGACAGCACGATGGCGTCGGGATTGGAGGCCATCACCGCCTCAGGCGTTGTCTTGTCGTTACGCACGACAGTGACCGTTGCGCCCTTGCCGCCGATATAGTGGACGAGGTTCCAGGTGAAGCTGTCGTAATTGTCGATGAGGGTGACTTTCACTGGGCCCTCCCGGATGTCGCGGCCATTTTTACCGCTTCGTCGGCGGCGCGCACCAAGGCCTTGGCCTTGTTGACACATTCTGCCTGTTCCAGCGCATTGACACTGTCGGCCACGATGCCGGCGCCGGCCTGCACCGACATCACGCCGTCTTTGACGACGGCGGT
>JBAWYY010000050.1:0-11393 GCA_037143285.1 Alphaproteobacteria bacterium
CTCTATGCAGAGGACCCCGAGCGGGGATTCCTCCCCTCTGTGGGCACGCTTCACGCGCTGTCCTTCGGTGGAGGTGAAGGGGTGCGGATCGATACCGGCGTTGAGCCGGGGGCGGAGGTTTCTGCCTTCTACGATCCGATGATAGCGAAAGTGATCGCCCGCGGCGCTAACCGGGACGAGGCGCTTGATCGGTTGGGCAAAGCCTTGAGCGGAACGGTGGTCGCCGGGCCGCGCACCAATGTCGCCTTTTTAACCGCGCTCACGAAGGCCGAGGGTTTTCGTCAGGGCCATTTCGATACCGGCTTTATCGACCGCAATCTCGAAGCTTTGGGCGCGGTCCCGCGCGGTCCCGAGTTTGAGGCGGTCCGACAATCGGCGTTGGCGCTGCTGGCGAGCGAACAAAAGCGACTGACCGGTGGTTCTTTGTCGCCCTGGACAGAACCCGACAGTTTCCAATTAGGCGGCGTCCGCCAGGCCACGCTTGCGATGCTTGTCGACGGTGACCGGACCGACGTGGCTCTCCATCATCAAAATGGCTGGGCTGCGGTCTATGACGGTGCGGAAAGCCGAGCCAACAGATCGAGTGATGTCGTCATCGCGCCGGCGGGCCGAGGTGTTTTTGCGGTTACAGGCGGCCGTCAAATCTTCGCCGAGCTTTTCGATCCGCTCGCGGTTGATCTCGAGCATCTCGACGGTGGTGGGGTCATCAAGGCCCCCATGCACGGCAAGGTGATCGCGGTCTTTGTGGAAGCTGGCCAGCCGATTGCTAAGGGGCAGAGAGTCGCGGTGATCGAAGCCATGAAGATGGAACACACTTTGACCGCTGCTCTCGACGGCACAGTTGCAGCGGTTTCGGTGTCTGTTGGCGATCAGGTGGGCGAGGGCGCTACCGTTGCGGTCCTGGAGGCCCCGTTGTGATCCGGGGCTTGGGCCTTTTCGCCCTCGCGATGGCTGCAGCGACGCCCGCAGCGGCCTGCAGTTGCCATCCGTTGCCGCGATCCGAAATCGTTCGCCGGGCCGATGTTGTGATTGAGGGGACGGTCGCCGTCGTTACCGAGGTCAGGGGGCGACTGCAGGCGACTATAGATGTCATGCGGGTCGAAAAGGGCGTGCCGGGCTCTGCCATCACGGTTGTCACGCCCGCTTTACGCGAGCACTGCGGCATTCCGCTCGCGGTTGCTCAGCGCGTTACGATTGCAGCTTTTCGCGACGGTCCGATCTTCCGCACGGATTTGTGTAGCGCGCTTGCGCTGCGGCCCGACCGCTCTCCACAGCGTTGAGCATTGCGCCCCCTGTGAGCGGGCAGCTCCCCGCGTTAGAGAGGGCCCATGACCCTTCATCTCATCAAGCTTTGCGTTGGCGCCGATTCGGTTGAAGACCTGCAGGAGTGGGTTGATTGGCGCATGAAGACCTTCGGCGAGCAGATCCATACCACCCGCCAGACTCCCAAGCGGGCCGACGACCTCCTCAACGGCGGCTCGCTCTATTGGGTGATTAAGGGGACCCTGACCTGCCGGCAGCGAATTCTGGAACTGCGCAGCTTTACCGACGCCGAGGGTATCGGGCGCTGCGACATCGTTCTGGAGCCGGTCATCACCCGCGTGATCCCCCGTCGCCGTGGGCCGTTTCAGGGATGGCGTTATTTGCCGCCCGCCGATGTGCCGCCTGATCTTGGGTCGGGGGGAACAGAGGGGATGCCGCCGGAGCTTGCCAAGGAATTGGCGGAACTCGGACTGCTCTAGGACTTTTGGATGCGAAAGGTGAGGACATCGCCGCGCATTTGACCGAGCAATTCGTCACCGGTCTCGCGGATGAGATTGGGGATATCGAGGGAGGCCATCGGGTCGGTGCATTCGACCAAAAGAATGCTGCCCTTCTCCAACCCCTTCAAGGCCTTGCGGGTTCTGAGGGCAGGCAAAGGGCACTTCAAGCCCCGCAAATCGAGAACGGTCTCAGTCATGGCTCGCACTTGTCACCGGAGAGGTCGGGGGGACAGATAGCGCGGCTCATCGGAGTTCTCCATGCGTCGTCACGTCCTTTGCCTCGCGCTTGCAATCGGCCTTTTGGTGCCGTCGGGACCGGAGGTGTTCGGGCAAGAGCTGCGAGGGCACGGTGGGCCGGTGAGGGCGCTTGCGGTCACGCCTGACGGCGCAATCGCGATTTCCGGATCCTTCGACACTTCCGCGATCCTTTGGGCTATTGATCGCGGCATCTCGCTTGCCGTCCTGCGTCATCACGATGGACCAGTGAATGCGGTCGCGGCCTTTCCCGATGGTCGTTTCGCAACCGGCGGCGCCGACGGGCGCGTGGCGATTTGGCGGCCGGGATCCCGTGAGCCTGAACTGGTGATCAAAGCCCATCAGGACGCCATCGCCGGCTTCGCACTGGCGCCGGATGGACGTGCGCTTGCGACCGCCTCATGGGATGGGACGGCGCGTATTATCACTGTTGATGGCGGCGACACCCGTGTGATCGCGAGCCATCGTGAACCCTTAGGGGCCGTCGCCTTCATGCCCGATGGCAAATCCGTGGTGACGGGGAGCCAGGACGCGACCCTTTTGGTCACTTCGATAGCAGGCGGCGAAGGGCGCAGAATTGCCGTCGGGACACCGGTCAATGCGCTCGTCATTGCTCGCGACGGAGAAATCACGGCCGGCGGGGCTGATGGGCAACTCCGCCTCATTAGCGCAGATGGCGACACTCGCCTCAGGGTCCAGGCCTCGGAGACACCCATCATCGGCCTCGCACTCTCACCCGACAATGCGACCATCGCCGTTGCCGGCGTGCGCGGCACGGTGACCTTGGTTGATCGCGCAACTGGCACTGTGAAGCTGCGGCTTGTGGGTCCCGGGCTGCCGGTATGGTCGCTGGCCTTTCGGCCGGATGGGCGTGAACTTTTGACCGGCGGCGGCGACAGGTTGGTCCGCCGCTGGGACGTGGCGACGGGCGATCATCTCGGTGCGGTTGCCATGGCGCGCCCGACCGATGGACTGGCAGCCTTTGGCAATGACCGAGGCGCGCAGGTGTTCCGTGCTTGTGTCGCCTGTCACACGCTCGATAGCGATGATGGCAACCGCGCCGGGCCGACGCTCGCCGGCATCATCGGTCGACGTATCGCCACCGCGCCTGGCTATGAGTTTTCGCCCGCGCTGAAAACCATGGATATCGTCTGGACCCGCGAGACCATCGCAAAACTGTTCGAGATCGGACCCAATGCCTACACGCCCGGCACCAAAATGCCGGAGCAGGTGGTCACCGACCCCGATGATCGCCAAGCGCTGGTCGATTTCATTGCCCGGGTGACCACGAAGTAGACCGTTCAGTTGAGCCCGTCTTTGCCCTCGGCTGCCTCGCGCAAATAGTCTTCTGTCGTACGGACGCGCGGACGCGCCGGTGCGCCATAGGGGTCGAAGCTCTCATTGACCACGCGCTCGGTGCGACAGGTGTCGCACATGAAAAGATAGGCGTGGCGATGGCCGTTGGCGCCGGAATACATCCAATGGCCTTCAAGCTTCGACGCGATCTTGGCGATGGACGAGGCGGTGCCAAACTCCTTGCCGCAGGACGTGCAGGCATGCGGCGCTTCCTGCCGGATGATCCGACGCGGTTCGGCCCAGGCCTTGAAATCGACCTGCGGCGTCAAGCTAATGGCATCTTCCGGGCAGGTCGCGTCACAGAGGCCGCATTGAACGCAAAGGCTCTCGGTGAAGCGCAGCATGGGCTGATCGGGATTGTCGGTGAGGGCGGCCGTCGGGCAGGCTGACACGCAGGCCAAGCAGAGCGTGCAAGCGGCCGCGTCGACATTGACTGTGCCGAAGGGCGCGCCTGCGGCCAAAGCCACCACATCCACCGGCGTTGGTGCCGCGCGGTGTAATTCGCGGAAGCTTTGTTCGAGGACCCCACGCTTGGCCCCGATGGGAATGAAGCTCGCGGCAACATTGGGCGCCGTTGCAACGATTGGATCTGTCAATGCGCTCTCAAGCGCATCCGGATCGTCGGTTTCGACTAGGCGAACCAGTTCCTCGCCATAGCCAAGGGCAGTGGCCATGGCATTCGCGGTTTCAACGATCCGCTGGAGGCCGGAAAGATCATGTTTGGGCTTTGCGCGGGTGAGGAGCCTCACGCCGCTCGCGCCGTAGGATAGTGCGGCGGCTAGAAATTCCGGACCGATTTGGCTCACTTCATTAACCGCGAGCGGCATGACATGGGCCGGTAGACCCTTGCCGAAGCGCGCGCTTGCATCGATCAAAGCGGCGCCATGGTCGCTATCGTGGACTAGGATGACGCCCCGCGCGCCGCCGGCAGCGTTATAGGTGAGAAGCATCGTGCGCAAACGGCGCATGATCGCGTCTGCGGGCGGCAGCGCATAGGCCGCAGCACCGGTGGGGCAAGCCGCCGCGCAAGCGCCGCAGCCTGCGCAAATCGCTGCATCGATGGCCACCGTATCGCCGGCAGGCGAAATGGCACCGGTCGGGCAAAGGTCCAGGCAGCGCGTGCAGCCCGTGATCTTTGAGCGCGAATGGGCGCAGAGCTCATCGTGAAAATTGATATAGCGGGGTTTATCGAAGGTGCCGACTAGGCCACGGGCATCGCCAATGAGCCTTTCGATAGCTGCGCGATCATTGGGGTCGGCGCGGAGATAGCCGGCGCGAAGCTCATGAGCGGGGAAAAGGGCTGCTCCGCCCGAGACGTCGATGACGATATCGGACGTGGATGTAGCCCCATTGCGGGGTGCGGCCCAGACATAGGCGCGCCTGGAGGAGGGTAGCGGCAGCGCATAGTCATTGATGGTTAGCGAGAAGGCGCCGAGGTGACCCTTCGCCGCCCCAATTGTGCCGCGAACCACGGGAAAGTCGGTGACCGCACGGGGCGTGATCTCGCCTGGGCGGTTCACCAGAACAGTGATGTCGAGACTGTCGGCAAGGCGTTGCGCGATATCGATCGCCGGTTCGTCGCGGCCGTAAATGAGAGCAACGCCCTTGCTCTCCAGCGTCACGAGTTGGATCGGCGGCATGGCCTCTTCGGCCGCTGCAATGAGAGCGGCGGTTTTAGCGCCGGCATTGGCGGCATCGGCCGACCAGCCCGCGTGTTCGCGCACATTGGCGAAGGTGAGCCGTCCTCCAAAACCCATATCATCTGCGGTTTCGCTGAAAAGCGGGGCTTCCTGGGTACAGGCAACCGTCACATCGCCGCCGCGAGCCAGGACGGTTTTGAAGAGGTCGAGTTGCTTGCGGCACAGATGGTCGGCCGTGCGAACCTCGCCGCTGCAGGCGCGCGCGACCGCGTCCTGGTGCAAGGGCATGGTTTCCTCGCAGGAGCAAACGAGGATGGTGCGGCTTTGCGGCATGTATCGTCCTTCTTGGCGGAGGTCTCTTCACCTCGCGTTGGTTCCGTCTCATATAGGGGGCGGCTCGAAAAGAACACCAAGCTTGAGGACGCCTGATTTTATGTCACCCCTTGTGACCCTCCGCACACCATCGGCGCTCGACTTGCCGCCTGGCTACCGCTTGATTCCATTGCGAGAATCCGGCGACGCCTTTGCTCATGCTTGCCGCGTGGCCGATGCAGAAGGAGCCGGAAGCCTTGTTTGGGTCCAACGGTTCGATGTCGCGGAATTCGCGGTCATCCTCGAACCGGATGCACCTCTCAGCCAGGCTCGTCGGGTCCTTTTCATGGGAATGGCCGCTCTTGCCGATGCGGTGGCGAGCCTGTGTCCGCCGGAACGTGCGGTGACTATCGCTTTCCCAGACACGCTTCTTTTCGACGGCGGGCTTGTCGGTGGCGGCAGGCTCGGTTGGCCGAAAAAGACGACTGACAGCGAACGGCCCGACTGGCTTGTCTTCGGCGCGGTGGTGCGGGTGGCCTTCTCCAACCAAGTCGAGCCGGGCGCGACACCCATGGTGACCGCGCTCGACGAAGAGGGGTTCATGGGTGGTGGCCCTGCCATCATCATCGAGGCCTTCGCGCGTTATTTCATGCGTGCGGTCGACCAATGGCAGATCTCAGGCTTCGGTTCGGTTGAGAAAGACTATATCGGGCGCTTGAACAAGGATCGGCCCGGCGATCAGCATTCACTTGATGACGCCGGTAATCTTATTATTCGTCCCGCCATCGGAGAGCCGCGTCAGCTTTCTCTGATTGAAGGGCTGAAAGCTGTCGCTTGGCTTGATCGCGACAGTGGAGGGCCGCGTCTTTGAAGCTCTTGCGGACCATTCGTCTCGATCCCTCCGATAGTTTCGTGTTCGATCATGCGGCCGAGCCTGGTGAATGGGCCGTGACCGGCACATTTCTGTTTTGGAATCGCAATGTTGAAGCGCTCCAGGGCAAGGCGCGCGCGGCCTTTCGGTCAGGCTTTGTCGGGGTGGAGAGCCTCGGGTTCTCAACACTCGTCGTGGTTCAGGAGGCGACGGCGTTGGAACACGCGGCGGCGGTTGAGGCGCTTGCTCGCCATATCCTCGCCCTCGGTGCGCCGGATATTGAAACTGCGCGAGCCGCAGCATCCGAAGAACTCGCCTTCGCCGCATCGCTCGCCAGCCATGATCCGAATACGCTTGTGGCCCTGCACCGCCTCTTTGAAGAGGGCGAGATCCGCGAGCAATTCCGAACCATTGTCGCCCGTGATCGAGTGCCGGGTGCTGATGGTCTCCATGCGCTTTCGCGGGTGTTTGAAGTTCGAGAGGTTGATGAGCCAGAGATTGAGGAACAGGTGGATCTGGTGGAACTGATGGGTAAGGCGCCATGACCGAGACGGTGAAAGAGTTCTGGGTCTCGTCGGGGCATCACATGACCGAGCGGCTTGCCAATGGCGGGCTTGGCGTGACCGACGCGTTGCTACTCACCTATTTGGCCCGGCCTGAACTCGTGCCGCCGCCGGAGGCCTGTGAAGCGGAGCGTGAGCTCCACGCGATGCTGCTCGCCGATCCCAGACGCCCGGTGACGGCTGCGATGATTGGGGCCTTGAGCGATGAAGACGCGCAGGAAAACTGGCGGTTCATGATTGAACTGCGTGACCGGTTGATCCACGCCCCGAGCATTGAAGCGGCCTATCTCGGCATCATCAAATCGGGCGCATCCATCATCCCGCCCCTGTTCCTGAGCCAACTCGTCCATCTCATCCTGCGCAATGCGCTCGACGGGTGCAACGATCCCTTCGTGCTGAGGGCAGCTGAGTGCTTTTTCCGCGCGCAAAAGGCCTCGCTCCGCGATGACACGCTTCTCCTCGCCGATCTCGAACTGATTGAAGGACTTGAGGCTGATCGCCGCAGCCTCATGCAATCGTCACCGCTGACCGCGATGCTCGGGCAGGACGCGGTCAGCGAGCTTGCGGTCATGACGGACGAGAACGCTTATGATTACTGGTCCATGTCGGACGCGTTCTCGATGGTCCTTAATCTCGGCGGCGATGAGCGCTCGCGTGAGGCGCTCTCTCGCGTGATTGAGACCTTTGTGCATCACCTTCTGGGTCTTGAAACCACGGTCACGCCCATCGCTCAGATTGAAGATGCCGATTGGCGCTGGTTCGTCGGTCTTGATGCCGAAGCGACAAAGATCGGCAACAGGCTATGGGCGGGTGAAGTGCTGGACCCGACCGAACAGGGGCGGGTGATCGCTCTGTTCCGTATGGTCATTGCCGATGAGAGCCGCGTCGACGCAAAAGTTGCGGGGCGTCCGATCTATATGATTGCGGCGGTCGGCGAGGACATGATTTGGCGGATGAAGCCGCAAAATCTTGTCGCTGGCCTGCCGCTAAAGCGCGCCTTGGCCGCGTGAGGAGACGATTATGACCGCTCAAACCATTGTCGTTGGCGTTGTCGCGGTGAAGAAGAAGCTTTCGAACCCCTGGATAGACCATGCCTGGGCACCCCATGCGGTGCTTGACGGCGTGCCGGAAGCTTCGCCCTGGACCATGTTGTCTCGGCAGGGCGACGACGAAATCTGGTATGTGGGGCCGGGTGAAATCGTGCTGCGGGTCAATGAGACCGGTCACTATCGCGACAATCTCGCCGCCGAGAGGCCGGCGGTCTGGGTTGCCTTGCGGATGAGTGAAGAGGGCACGCTGAGCATCACTCAGGTCTCGGTCGACCCTTATGAGGGCGAGGGCTATGCAGATATGGCGAGCGAACTTGTCGACCGGGTGCCGATGCCAGCCCGTTTGGCCGAGGAAGTCGCGGCCTATATCGAAGCTCATCATGTCGAGACGCCGTTCTTCAAGCGCAAGCGGGATCGTCATGGCGGCGGCGGGCTCGAGCAATTCGGTGTCGGACACCCGCTGCATCGGCGTGGTGAGCCGGGCGAGGGGTCACGATGAGCGCTGACGACGAGCCGCGCCGCGAGGCATTTCTTTCACGTTGGTCCAGGCTCAAGCGTGAGCCGGTCGAGGCGAAGGAAGGGAGTGCCCCGGCATCTCAACTTGATCCGATTGATCCGCCCGTGCAGCCCTTGCCGGAAGGGCGCTCGCTCGCCGATCTCATTGCCGAGTTACCGAAGATCCAGGATCTCGTGCCTGGGCAGGATCTATCCGCATTTATGAACGCCTGGGTGCCACAGGATCTGCGCAACGCCGCACTCCGCCGCATGTGGACCATGGACCCCGCCATCCGTGACTATGTCAGCGAGGCCCTCGATTACGCCTATGACTATAATAGCCCGGCAACAGTGCCTGGCTTTGGCCTTCATATCCCGGATCAGGGTGCAGTACAGGGCGTCGCCCGCATGTTCGAGGATGCGCTCGATGCCATCGCCGATTCGAAGCGCCATGAGCATGAGCGGCCTGTGGCGGGGTCGGCCGAAGCGTCAATTGCCGATGGCGTAAAGAATGAGGAAATTGCTGCAGCGCAACATAACACGGGCACCGTAAATGTTGCCCAGGTTGTAGCGGCAACCACCGGTTATAATAGTTCGGCTGAGGGCGCCTTATCGATGCCCCATGATGCTCATTTGACGCAAAACACACCTTCGCAGACGCAAAAAACCCATGAAAGATCTGGGGATTATGACCGTCGACCACGCCGCAATGGTGGCGCTTTGCCGCAGGTTTGAGGTCTTGCGCAACGTGCCCATAGCCAACTACTATAATTCCGGATCGGAAATGTCCTGAAGGTCGCGCACGGGGCGCGGTTGAGTGAAAAACAAAAAAAGAAGTGGTTCTCGCAGCAATGCGTGATCGGGGTTTAGAGGAAGCGATCAAGGCTGCCGGCGGCGTTTCAGCGCTCGCCCGAGAGCTTGGTATTGCCCAGCCTTCAGTGTCGAATTGGGATCGGATCCCACCGGAGCGGGTTCTCACCGTTGAGAGCCTGACCGGCGTGCCGCGTCACGTGCTTCGCCCGGACCTCTATCCATCATCGCCGACGCTGGCGCCTGAGAATGATGGCGTGGACGAGATCGATCAGTTGCGCGCCTCCGAATATGGCCTGCTGGCACTTCTTTTGTTCAAGGCCCCAACCGCTGCGGTCTTGAAGCGTGTCAGCACAATCAAGGGGGATGCGACCCCGCTCGGTATGGCGCATCTACGGCTCGCCCAGGCGGCTTCAGCGACGACTGTTGAGCAAGCTGGGCGCGAATATTTTGACCTGTTTTTGGGCGTAGGTCGGTCGGAGCTTCTGCCCTACGCGTCCTACTACCTCACCGGCTTCCTGCACGAGCGGCCGCTTGCGGCGATCCGCGGGGACTACGTGAAACTCGGGGTCGAGCGTACCGATGACCAGAAGGTTCCCGAGGATCATCTGGGTCTGTTGTGCGATGTGATGGCCGGACTTGCGATGCGCAAATTCGGCGACGGATATGCGACGGAGAAGGCGTTTTTTGAGACGCATGTAGAGCCCTTTGCGGCTCGCTTCTTCGCGGATCTGGAAATGACAGAGGGCAAGCCGTTCTATCGCGCCGTTGGCGAGGTTGGGCGGCTTTTCATGGAAATTGAATCTGAGGCGTTCGATTTCGCCGCTTGAGCGAATGAGATGCAGAAGTGATGGAGGAACGGCCATGGTCGAAACCAAAACAAATGAATTTGTGACCAAGCGTCGCGATGTCCTGAAAACCTTGACCGGTTTGACGGCAGTGGCTGCCACAACGGCAGTCGCGACGGTGCCTGCGGAAGCCCAAACGCGCGAGACGCGGGATGAGCGGCGCAAGGCGCGTTACCAGGCCAATTCAAAGCATGTCCAAGATTTCTACCGAACCAATCGGTACTGAGGGGAAAAGCGATGCTGATCAAGCGTAGGAGCGGGGACGCAGCCCGCACAAAACTCGCCGGTCTTGCCGCAGGCTTGACCTCCGGCGTTATGGATCGCCGTACCTTCCTCGCCCGCGCCGGCCTTGTTGCCGGCGGCATGGCGGCGGTTGGATCGCTAACGCTCGGCTCGGTGCGCAAGGCCGAGGCGGTTGGCGCCCCGACACCGGGCGTGCCGATCCAGGTGAAGAAGAACATTTGCACCCATTGCTCGGTGGGTTGCACTGTGAAGGCCGAGGTTCAGAACGGCGTCTGGACTGGCCAGGAACCGGCTTGGGAAAGCCCGATCAATCGGGGCACCCATTGCGCCAAGGGCGCGGCGGTACGTGAACTCGTATTCGGCGAACGGCGCGTGAAGCACCCGCTGAAGCTCGTCAACGGTCAGTGGCAGCGGATTTCGTGGGATCAGGCGATCAACGAGATCGGCGACAAGATGATGGAGATCCGCGGCAAGTCAGGCGCGGACTCGGTCTATATGCTCGGCTCGGCCAAGTTCACCAACGAAGCGGCCTATCTCTATCGTAAGTTCGCGGCCTTCTGGGGCACCAATAACGTCGACCACCAGGCCCGCATCTGTCACTCCACCACCGTCGCCGGTGTCGCCAATACTTGGGGCTATGGCGCGCAGACCAATTCCTACAATGACATCCGCAAGGCCAAGACCATGATCATCATGGGCGGCAACCCTGCGGAAGCGCATCCGGTCTCGCTGCAGCACGTGCTGTCAGGCAAGGAGCTTAACCGGGCCAATCTGATCGTGATTGATCCGCGCATGACGCGCACCGCTGCCCATGCCAACGAATATGTCCGCATCCGTTCCGGCACCGATATTCCGGTCATCTGGGGCATCATGTGGCACATCGTAAAGAACGGCTGGGAGGACAAGCAGTTCCTCGCCAACCGCGTCTACGGCATGAACGAGGTGCTGAAAGAGGTCGAGAAGTGGGATCCGAAAACCGTTGAGGAAGTCTCCGGTGTTCCCGGCGCGCAGCTCGAGCGTGTCGCCAAGCTCTTTGCGACCGAGAAGCCCTCGACGCTGATCTGGTGCATGGGCGCGACTCAGCACACGGTCGGCACCGCGAACGTCCGCGCCTACTGCAACCTCCTGCTTCTGACGGGCAATGTCGGTTCGGAAGGGACGGGCGCTAACATTTTCCGCGGCCACACC
>JBAWYY010000051.1:0-11376 GCA_037143285.1 Alphaproteobacteria bacterium
GCTGACAAATTACATTTTTTGTAACTTGAAACTAGAGCCCTCCGCGACCCGATTCGCGCTTTAAACCGTCGGTCCTGAGTGGCCTAAAGGCCTTACCTGAAGCAGCGGCTTTCAGGCCCGGTTTATGGGTGCGATGAGCGCCCGCTTGGCCTCATTCATTTGCGCCCGAACAGGCGCTCCAGGTCTGAGAGCGTCAGCTTCACCGAGGTCGGCCGCCCATGATTGCAGGTGCCTGAACCGGGCGTCGCTTCCATCTCGCGCAGGAGCGCATTCATCTCCTCCGGCTTCAAGCGGCGCCCGGCGCGCACCGAACCGTGACAGGCAATCCGGGAGGCCACCGCATGGAGACGCGCCTCTAGCGGTCCTGCCGTGCCGGTTTCAGCGAGATGGGCCGCGATATCGGTGACGAGCGCGGTACTATCGACATCGCCGAGGAGTGCCGGCACCGCGCGCACGGCGACAGCGCCTGGGCCGAAGCTCTCGATCTCCAGGCCTAAGCGGTCAAGCTCGGGGGCAGCCTCCACCACGCGGGTGGCATCGACGGGGTCGAGATCGACGATGGCCGGCACGAGCAGGCCTTGGCGGGCAACGCCGTGCTCGGCGATCTGGCGCTTCAGCTTCTCGAAGGTGAGCCGCTCGTGGGCAGCATGCTGGTCGACCAGTACGAGGCCGTCTTGGGTTTGGGCGAGAATATAGGTCTCATGGATCTGCGCCCGCGCCGCCCCCAGGGGACGATCGAGGTCGGCCGGTTCGGGGCTTGCGGATGCCGCCCGGGCGTCCGCCGAGGGCATATGGTCGAAGGCCGCCTGCGGCGCCTCGGCAAAACCTTGGGCTGGATGGGCGGGTGATGACCGCCAATTCCAACCGCGCTGGGGGGCTTGATGGAGGCGGTGGGGCCCGGGCGCCATGGGGCGAAAGGCGCCAAGCGTCGCGGTCCCAAGCGTTGAAGCGGCAAGCGCGCCGCTGCCGGCCACTGCCTCGCGAACAGCGGAGACGATGAGGCCGCGCACGAGGACGGGATCGCGGAAGCGCACCTCGGTCTTGGCGGGGTGGACATTGACGTCGACCTCATGGGGATCGAGATCGACGAAGAGGGCGACCGCCGGGTGCCGGTCGCGCGTCATCATGTCGCCATAGGCGCCTCGAAGGGCGCCGAGGATAAGCCGGTCGCGGACCGGGCGGCCGTTGACGAAGAGGAGTTGGCTTGCGGCGGTCGCCTTGGAGAGGGTTGGGAGCCCCGCAAAACCCGAGAGCGAGATGCCCTGCCGCTCAGCGCTGACAGGTGCTGCATTCTCGGCAAAGTCGCGACCCATCACCTCGCCCAGACGAGCGAGGCGACCCGCTTCACCGAAATGCTGGGCGGCATAGGTGCGAGGCGGCTGCTCATCACCCATCAGCGAGAAGGCAAGGGTTGGATGGGCGCAGGCGAGCCGCTTCACGACGTCCACAATGGCCGCGACCTCGGCCCGGTCGCTTTTGAGAAATTTGAGGCGTGCGGGCGTGCTGGAAAAGAGGTCCTCGACCTCAACCCGCGTTCCCGCTGACAGGGCAGCGGGTGTCGCCTTGCCCTTTTCGCCCCGGTCGACGGTAAGCGCCCAGGCATGGGGCTCGGTGGCATGGCGCGTGGTGATCGTCAGGCGCGCGACCGCACCGATGGAGGGCAAAGCCTCGCCGCGAAAGCCGAAGGTGCGGATATCCAGGAGGTCTTCGGAACTGAGCTTCGAGGTTGCGTGGCGGTCGACCGCAAGGGTCAAATCGTCGCGCGTCATTCCGGCGCCATCATCGGCAATGCGGATGAGGCGGCGCCCTCCCCCATCTATGACGATGTCGATGCGGGTGGCGCCGGCATCAACGGCGTTCTCGGCGAGTTCCTTCACAACGCTTGCCGGCCGCTCGACGACTTCGCCGGCGGCAATGCGGTTGATGATGCCCTCGGGCAGTTGGCGGACTTTCATGGGCGCCAGTCTATCGGGATTCGCCGGTTAAGGGGATGGGGCAGCATCGCGATGACGCCTTGATGCGAACCGGAAAGCCGCCGCATCTGATGAAGCGGTAATAGAATACAACGCTTCAACTTCACTTTACCCACTTCATCTTTTCTGCAAAAAATCAATAACAGACCCTTTATCAGAAATTTTACACCTTCCTGTTTCAATGAATACTACGTGATAACATGGTATTATAGAACCGTTGTTGATCACTCCAAGATTTCACTGCGCTTGTCGGAGAACTGAACCGTGATCGCTGCCTTCTTTCGCCGATTTACCCGGGATCGACGTGCCAATGCTGCGGTGATCTTCGCCATTGCCTTGGTGCCGCTGACAGGCACGGTCGGGGCAGCCGTCGATTTTTCGCGCCGTGGCTCGGCCAATGCCAAGCTCCAGGCCGCCGCAGATGCGGCCGCCTTGGCAGCGGTCTCAACCCAGCGCGGCAATCGTCGCGAGATCGCGACCACCACCTTCAACAGCAATGTGAGCACGGATTCGACCGTACGGATCACCGATCTCAGCACCACCGTCTCGGAGGGGGAGTCCGGCGTTACCGTGACCGTGTCCTATCGCGGTGAAATGCAGACCTCGATCTCCGCCGCGATCGGGTTCAGCACGATTAACCTCTCGGGCACGGCAACGGCCACGCGCGGCGGTGTCGGCTTTGTTGATTTCAACTTCGTGCTCGATACGTCCTCATCCATGGAGATCGCAGCCGATCAGCAGGGCCTGCGCCAATTAATGGCGCTGACCTTACCCATGTTGGGGACGAGCGACCGAAATTATGAGCCGGAAGGCTGCGCCTTTGCCTGTCACGGCTTGGCGGTCGATCAGGTGCCGGGCACACCGACCTTCGCGCAGGTGGCCCGCAACAATAATATTCCCGTACGGTTCGACATCATCAAATCGGCCTTGAACGATGTGGCCTCCATCATCCAGCGCGAACCCAATAGCTCGCGCATCCGCGTCGGTCTCTACAGTTTCGATACCCTTGCCCGGCAAATTCTAGCGCCGAGCGCCAGCATGTCGGCGGTGCGAACTGCGCTGGCCTCGCTATCGACCGATTGCGAAACCAACAACCATGCCGTCTTGCAATGGATCAACCAGAACCTCGGCGCACCCGGCCGCGGCACCTCCGCCGCAGATCCGCGCAAGGTCATCATCTTCGCGACCGATGGCGTGCTCGGTGGGCGCAACAATGATGGCCATAATCCCTGGAATGTCGCGGACTGTAACGCGCTGAAGCAACGCGGCTTCTCGGTTGCGGTCATTCACACGACCTATATCGAGTTTTCCGCGCAGAGCGGCAGCTATAACAGTTGGATCCGCCCGATGGTCGCGAATGTGGCGCCGGCAATGCGGGCCTGCGCCTCCGACGGGCTCTATTTCGAGGCTGCCTATACCGCCCAGATCCGGCAGGCGTTCAGCGACATGGTGCGCACGGTCTTGAACCAGTCGACGACAAGGCTGTCGCGATAAGAGCACCAACGGCCCCGCTTAACTCGGGTTAGGTCAGCCGCGCGGCTTCACCAGGCTGCGCAGGCCCTGGGGAAGGCCGCCCAGGGACCGGCGCTGCTCGGACCGGCCACCAAGGGCGCCTGCGGCAAGTGCCGCGCCGCCAAGCGTGTCGGGCGCGAGCCGTTGGGCGGGCGTCTGGCGCTGAGGCGGTTCCTCGCGCGGGGCTTGCGGGCGCGCGGTCGTGCGGGCCGCGGGCGCGGGCTCCGGTTGAGCGGTCAGCACATCGGCGCGGACCGGGCGCGGCGGCGAGAACAACAGACCCTGGCCGAACTTCACATCGTAATCGAGCACATCGACCACGGTTGATTCCGCATTCAATTCGGTTGCGACGAGGTCGATGCCATGACGGGCAAAGAGACCTGCGAGATCGGCCGGGTGAATGGCGGCGCCGGCCGCTTCAGGATCGCGCAGCAAAAGATCGGCGCTAATGCGCACCTGCCGAACGCCTTTTTCGGCGAGATCGCGCGGCTCGATGCTCAGATCGGTGACGCCACCCAGCGCCAAGCGGAAACCAAGCGCACCGGCCGTGCGGAGCGTTTCGAGTTCGAGAAGCGTGAAGGCGCGCAAATCGGCTTGGGCGACTTCGAACAGCAGCGCGCCCTTCATCTCCTCCTCGTTTTCCAGGAGATCGAGGAGTGAGCTGGCAAAATCGACGCTCCCGAGCGAAGCGCCATCAATGCCGCAGATAAGCCCGACATCGCGGTTGCGGCTGATCAGGCGGCGGCCGACCTGGAGCGAACGGGTGATCGCTTCGGTATCGAGAAGCGGGCCTAAACCGCCAGCCATGGCGATGGGGCGATAGTCGGGCGCTGAGAGCTGAGTACCATCGGGCAAGCGAATGCGCAGTGAGGCCTCATACCAACGCACTTTGCGCTGGGGCAGCGTCACGATGGGCTGGAGATAGAGATCGATGCGACCGGCACCGATGGCGCCCGCGATGGCGGCGGCGGCTTCGGCTTCCGTCATGCCGGCGAGCGGCCCTACGGTGATGGTCGGCGGCTTGCGCTCTTGCGGAGGCGCTGCTGCGGGTGCAGGTGCAGCGACCGGCGCAGCGTCGGGGGCTAAAGCCGCGCGCCGCGCGGGAGACGCCACCTTGGTGATGGCCTGTTCATGGGCATCAAGGGTGCGGGCGAATTGATGGACGAGCGTGCCAAGCGCGTCGATTTCCTGGGCGATCGGCTCGGTCGCCAAGCGCGCCTTGTCCATGGCGAGCGTCTCAAAGCGCTCGAGACGACGGGTCAGCTCAAAAAGTTCCTGGCTCGTCTCGGTCATCACCCGGCCGAGTTCATTGACGCGCGCGGCCTGTTCCCGGCGCTGAGCACCCAATTCGGCGCCGAGATGGGCGAGAACCATCACCAAGAGCACCGCCAGTCCGACAGAAAGCGAGAGGCCCGCCTCCACACCGCCGACGAGGAAACACAGCGCTGCCACCGACAGCGCAATCGCCACCATACACAGCGCGACAAAGAGGGACCCTGATCGAGGCATCTTGGGCGGCGGCTTTACTGGGTTTCCGTGAACAATGAGCTGGACAATGCACCATGCCCGCGTGATTCGCTGCCATGCCGAGGGAGACTTCACCACTCTCCCGGGAGATTTTACGCTAGTGTTGTGCTCCCCTGTTGTTTCGGAGCCACGCATGACCCAGTTCTTCAATCCACCGAGCGTTCACCCTCCGGCACCCAGTTACCTACACGGCGCGATCCACCCCCTCTCGGGGCGGCGCTTGATCATTTCCGGCCAAGTGGGCGCACGTGTCGACGGCAGTGTTGCGGAGGGCCTTGAGGCGCAGTTCGACCAAGCCTTCGACAATCTCCTCAACGTCATTGCAGCAGCCGACATGCAGCCGACCGATCTTGTGAAGATGGTGGTGCTGGTCACCGTGCCGGACGCTGTTGCCGTGTTTCGCACCGCGCGAGCGAGGAAGCTCGGCGAACACGTCTGCGCCTCCACCTATATCCAAGTGGCGGGGTTGGCCCGACCGGACTTCCTCGTGGAGATCGAGGGCGAGGCTATCTCGCCGAAATAGGGGCCATGGCCCATTTGTCTTATTGCAATGCATCATCGCCCTGTGGATTGTCGCGGTCCCCTGGCGGAGTGTTGTCGATGCCCCTGCGTTCAATCCGTTCCCTTGCTTTCGAGGATCTCTCGCCGGGCATGGCGGAATTGGTGTTCAAGACGGTGCTGGCCGACGATCTCGTCGGCTTTGCCGATATTTCCGGCGACCACAATCCGATCCATTTGTGCGATGTCTATGCGTCGAAATCGAAGTTCGGCCAGCGCATTGCCCATGGTCTCTATACCGCGAGCCTGATTTCGGCGGTGATCGGCACGCGCCTGCCAGGGCCCGGCGCGGTCTATCTGTCGCAGACCCTGTCGTTTAAGGCGCCGGTGAAGATCGGCGATGTCGTGCGGGTGCATGTGGAGGTGGCGGAGTTGATTCCGGCCCGCCAGCGCGCGCGGCTCGTGTGCGAATGCGCTGTTGATGCGGCGGTCGTGCTGGAAGGTGAGGCACTGGTGCGCGTGCCGACCCGGGTCGAACTTGCGGCGGCGGCTTGACGCGGGATGATGGGGGCGGCAGGGTCCGCCGCCATTCCCGACCAGCCTGAACATGCCTTTGATCCTTCCGCCCCTGCCGAGCGCCCCGACGAAACCCCTCCCGCGGTTCGGTGCGCCGTGCCCTGAGGCGCTACGCGGCGGCGTGGTGGCCATCGGCAATTTCGACGGCGTGCATCGCGGCCATCGGGCGGTGCTAGAGGCGGCAATCACCGAGGCTCGCAGCAAGGGTTGCCCAGCGCTTGCTCTCACTTTCGAGCCCCATCCGCGCGCGCTGTTCCAGCCGACGAGCCCGCTGTTTCGTTTGACGGACCTCGAGACGAAGGCCGCCCTGATCGAAGCCGCCGGCATGGACGGGGTTGCGGTTGCCGATTTCAACGAGAGCTTCGCCGCCTTGACCGCCGAAGACTTTGTGCGCGCGGTTCTGGTCGACTGGCTGGAGGCGACCGGCGTCGTCATCGGCCATGACTTCCAGTTCGGAACGAAGCGTGGCGGCGATGTGACGCTTCTGACGCGCTGCGGCGCTGAATTCGGCTTCACCACGCAGGCGATTGCGCCACTGACCGAGGGCGGCACCTCCGTCTCATCGAGCGCCATCCGCCACTGTCTGCGCGACGGTGATGTGGCGGGCGCTGCTCTTCTTCTCGGGCGCGCCTATTTCGTCACCGGCCCGGTCATTCACGGCGAGAAGCGTGGGCGCGATCTCGGCTATCCCACCGCCAATGTGCGATTGGATGCCGGCAATGGGCTTGCCCATGGCATCTATGCCGTGCGCTTCGGCGTCGACGGCGTTTGGCATGATGGGGTCGCGAGTTTTGGCCGCCGTCCGACCTTTGATAATGGCGCGCCGCTGCTTGAGACTTTCGTCTTCGATTTCTCCGGTGATCTCTATGATCGCATGGTCAGCATCGCTTTCATCGGGCGCATTCGCGACGAGCTTCGCTTCACCGGGATTGAGCCCTTGATCGCGCAGATGGATGACGACAGCCTGCAGGCGCGCGCGATTTTGAGCCGGGATCAGGCGAGCTGAGGCAGGTCGCTTCGCTCATCCGCGCGTCTCGGCTATATCAGCTCCAGTTTCCGCTGCCTGGAAAAAGGGTTTGGGCATGTATGTTCCCCCGCATTTCGCCGTTCACGAGCGCAAAGAGATCACCGATTTCTGCGTAGCGCACCCCTTCGCGCTGCTCGTGACCCATGGGCCCGAGGGGCTGTTTGCCACCCATTTGCCGGTGATTTTCAAGGCTGAGGAAGGCGCGGAGGGCTCATTCTTCGGCCATATCGCGCGGCCGAACCCCCATTGGCAGCGCGCCGATTTGGCGAGCGAGGCGCTCCTCGTCTTTTCCGGCGCCCATGCCTATGTGACGCCATCCTGGTATCCGACGAAGCGCGAGACGGCGAAGGTCGTGCCCACCTGGAACTATTCGGTGGTGCATGCGCGCGGGCGGCTGTCATGGCCTGATGACGAGGCCTTTTTGACCCGCAATCTCGCCGATCTCACCGATGCCCATGAGGCGCGCTTTCCGCACCCATGGGCCATGCACGATGCCCCGCAGGATTTTCTGAATAAGCAAATGCGGGCGATTGTCGGCATGCGCTTTGAGGTGACGCGCTTTGATGCCAAGCGGAAGCTGAGCCAGAACCGGCCGGCAGTGGATGTGGATGGCGTGGTGGCCGGCTATTCGGCGAGCGACGACCCGATGGAGGTCGCGGTCGGCCTGGAGGTTGCGGCCCATCGGCGCAAGTAAGGCGGGCCGCAGGATCAGCGCTTGCCGCGTTCGTCCTGGCCCTCGCGCCCCCAATGAAGGGGGCCGGCCAAGTCGAGGAGCTTGATGACCGATTGGCCGTCAAGGTCGAATTCCTTCACGAAGAAGGCGGCGGTCTCGTGTCGGGTCTTTCCGCGACCGATACATTCCCCCACGAGGGGAACAAGCGGCAACAAATCCTGCGGACGATGGTTCGGCATGGCGCTCCCCTTTCCGGGTAGGCGGCCTAGAATTCTTTCTACGAACTTTTCATGTAAATTACAAGCAAAATAAGGTCCCGGGAGCGCGAACTCCCGGGATATAACGCTTAGCGCTCGGTGGTCGAGGCGGTGGAGAGGGTCGGTGCGTCGAGGCGGGGCGCGCGGGGGCGCCGGTCGGGCTTCGGCTTCACCTTGGGCGCTGCGATCAAACCGTCGCGCTGCGCCTGCTTGCGGGTTGCCTTACGGGCGCGGCGAATGGCTTCTGCCTTTTCGCGGTTGCGCTTCTCGGAGGGCTTTTCATAGGCCTTGCGCTGCTTCATTTCGCGGAAGATGCCTTCACGCTGCATCTTCTTTTTCAGGACGCGGAGCGCCTGATCAACATTGTTGTCGCGAACTTGAACCTGCAAGGGGATCTCCTGATCGGGTCGTTGAGATGATGGCGCGTTAGGCCGACTTGGTCCGGCGCCATAATTGGAAGCCCCGCTCGGAAATTCCGGTCTCAATGGCGGACCGGGACAGACCGAAAGGAGGCGCACCGCTGGGCATGACCGAGCCTGTGCGAATCCAGGGAGCGAATTTCTCTGGCAGTGACGTTCCAGATGCGGTGGCGGCGAAGGCGTTCAAGCCGTCGCTCTTCTCCGAGCGGAACATGTAGAGGATCGGGCGATGGGAGGCGCGTATGGTGGCGCGCCGGTCAAAACGGGAGGACATTGCGGTCTCCGAATGCGGCGCGCGAAGGGGTATGCACGCGCACACCGAACACCGTTTGAAACGAAACCCCGGCGTGGCGGATGCCGCGCCGGGGTGGATGCCTTAGCAATTCGAGGACAATCAGACGCGCAGCCGGTACATCCGTGGTCGGCGCGAAGGACCGGTTTCCCCGGTTTAGCTCAGGCGGCCGTGCGGAGATGGTCGGCGGACGACTTGCCCGTGCGACGATCAGCGACGACCTCGTAGGAGATCTTCTGGCCTTCGTTAAGGCCATGAAGACCAGCGCGCTCAACCGCGCTGATGTGGACGAACACGTCGGGTCCACCGGCATCGGGCTGGATGAATCCGAAGCCCTTCTGGGAGTTGAACCACTTCACGGTTCCGGTCTGCATAGGACGTTCCTTGGGGTAGAGTGAGAACAGGACGCACGCCAACGCGCTTCGCGCGGCGCCATCCATCGATGTTCTGGATTGTGGGTCGTAAGCCGTCTTGCAGCACTGTGTGCGGCGCAGGGCCAAGCCGTTCGGCCGAAACTCGATCTGGGGTATATATCACCACATAGTCATATCTACAAGCACGACGAGATTTTTCTTTTTGTCCGATAGGAAAACTACGTTGTTTTCGCGCTTAAACGCTGGCGCGCAGGGCTGCATCGACCATCAATCCGGCAAGAAAGATTAAGCCGGCATCTCGATTAGACTTAAACAACTTGAGGCATAGGTCAGGATTATCAATGTCGATACGCCACACTTGCCATGCACAATGCAATGCAAAGGCGCCAAGGCCACAATAGGCGGCTGGACCTGCACCGAGAACTGTGAGCATCACCGCGAAGGTTGCGACAGCGAGCCCATAAAAGAGCACCAGCATCGTGGGCGTACGTTCGCCGAACAGAAGAGCGGTGGAGCGCACGCCGACGATCGCATCATCTTCCCGGTCTTGATGGGCATAGATGGTGTCATAGGCGATGACCCAGAGATTGGCGCCGAGATAGAGCAGAAGGGCCGGCGCATCGAGCCGCCCGAAAGCTGCCGCCCAACCCATCAGCGCACCCCAGGAAAAGGCGAGCCCCAGAACCGATTGCGGCCAGGAGGTGATGCGCTTCATGAAGGGATAGATGGCGACGACGCCAAGCGAGGCGATGCCGACTGCCCAGGCGAAAGGGTTCCAGAGCGCGAGCAGCACAAGGCCGCCGACGACCACAAGGCTGACAAGAAAGAGCTTGGCCTGCCGGGGCGTCACTTGGCCTGAGGGCAAGGGCCGCGAGCGCGTGCGCTCGACCATGGCGTCGATGTCGCGGTCGACAAGGTCGTTCCAGGTGCAGCCGGCGCCCCGCATGGCGAGCGCACCAATGGCAAAGAGCAGCATATGCCAGAGATTGGGCAGCGCCTGGCCGCTCGCGATCGCAGCGATAGCGGCCGACCACCAACAGGGAATGAGGAGGAGCCAGGTGCCGATGGGCCGGTCAGCGCGCATCAGGCGCAAATAGGGCCGCCAGGCCTTGGGGGCGCGGGTATCGACCCAAGAGCCTCGGTCTGCATCCGCAACCCGACCATCGGCCGACAGGCTCATGAGACTAAACTCGACGGTGTGAAAGAGGGGCCCACGGGCAGGCGCCTCGCGGCGCCGGCGTCAAAGCGCGCCGGGGGTGCGCAGATCGAGCTGCGGACGGCGAGACGCGCTCGGATTGAACGGATCGCCACCACCGCCACCGCCGGCTTCCGCCCGACGGCGCGCGCGTTCCATCTGCGCGATCGCGCCGCAGGCCTGAGTGCGATTCCGCTGGGCGTTGGCAAGGCCGGTGCTGATGTCTTTGCCGATCTGCTCGGGCAGCGAACAGAATTCCTGGTTATTGGTGACCCAGGTGCGCAGCCGCTCGAAGGAGGAAACGGTATTGCCAAGGGCCCGACAGGCCTTTTGAGCATTGGCGCGGGCCTGGTCGAAATTCTGAGGGCGACCCCGCGGCATGGCAGCCTGAGTCTCCTGCAAGACCTGCTGGTGCTTATCGATCAGGGGCTGGAATTCGGCAGCGCAGATTTCATTCGCGCGCACCGTCGCCGAGCCCAAGACAAGCGCACAGGCCAGCGAAGCGAATGTGATGAGATGCCGCAAAGCAAGACGCATTGAACGAACCCCGACCCCGAGTGACAGCCCATTGGCCGCCGACCCCTCAAGACAGCGCCATTTCCATACCAATCCGACAGTTTCAAGGCAATGTGCAATGCCTCACCCTTAGGCGACCTCAGTTAACCGCCCTGCCGCGGGTGCCGATCAGCCGCGCGGAGCGACCGCTTGCAGGGCTGGCACACCCTGATATCGTCTCGTCACCCCGCTTTGCCTTGGAGCCTGCCCTATGTCCCGCGCCAATCTCCGCCTCGTCGATGCCGATCCCGTGGGCACCGCCTCGGTCCCCAACGACCTCGAGGCCTTTTGGTTGCCCTTTACCGCCAACCGGGCGTTCAAAAAGCGGCCGCGCATGATCGCTCGCGCCAAGGACATGCACTATTATACCCCCGAGGGTCGGCCCATTATGGATGCGACCGCGGGCCTTTGGTGCTCGAACGCAGGCCATACCCGCGACCCCATCGTGCAGGCGATCCAGAAACAGGCGGCGGAGCTCGATTTCGCCCCCTCGTTCCA
>JBAWYY010000052.1:0-11367 GCA_037143285.1 Alphaproteobacteria bacterium
GGCGATCGCAGCAGAAGGCGGGCCGGGCCATGGCCTCCGGCTACTTCGCGGAAGAGATCGTGCCCGTCGAAATTCCCGGCGGCAAAGCGAGCCCGACTATTGTTGATCGCGATGAGCATCCGCGCCCCGAAACGTCGATGGAAAGCCTTGCCAAGCTGAAGAACTTCGTACGCGACCCCGGGACTGTCACTGCTGGCAATGCGTCGGGCGTGAATGACGGCGCTTGCGCCATGATCATCGCCTCGGCGAAGGCCGTTGAGAAATATGGATTGAAACCCCGCGCCCGCGTTTTGGGCCTCGCTTCAGCAGGTGTTGCCCCACGCATTATGGGCGTTGGTCCGATCCCGGCAGTGCACAAGCTGATGGAGCGTTTGGGACTCAAAGTGTCGGCCTTTGATGTGATCGAGCTCAATGAAGCCTTCGCAAGCCAGGGCATTGCCGTGTTGCGCGGCATCGGCGTTCCGGAAGATGCAGACCACGTGAACCCGAATGGCGGCGCTATCGCTCTCGGGCACCCCCTGGGCATGTCGGGCGCGCGCATTGCCGCAACCGCCGTTCATCAGTTGGAAAAGACCGGCGGACGCTATGGGCTTGCCACCATGTGCGTGGGCGTCGGTCAGGGCGTGGCGCTTGCCGTGGAGCGCGTGTCATGAACCGTCCAACAAACCCCATGACCCTCGTCTATCCCCTCGCAAGCGCCGCGGCTCACCCGCCTCATCTGAGCCCCGCCTATGCGAGCACGGTCAAACGGGCGCCGAGCCAGCCGCTCATCGCGATGCCGGCGACGATGACCGAACTCACCGGCCCGGTCTTTGGCGAGGGGCTTGTTCGCGCGGAAGACGCGGACCTTACGCTTCAGCATAGCGGCGAGCCGCTGGGCGAGCGGATCATCGTCACTGGTCGCGTGCTTGATGAAGACGGCCGACCGGTGCCGCACGCGCTTGTGGAGATCTGGCAGGCCAATGCTGCCGGCCGCTATGTCCACACCCTCGACCAGCACCCTGCCCCGCTCGACCCGAACTTTACGGGTGCTGGAAGGGCTGTCACCAACGCTGAGGGACGTTATCGCTTCACGACGGTTAAGCCCGGCGCCTATCCCTGGCGCAACCACCACAATGCCTGGCGTCCAGCGCATATTCACTTTTCGCTCTTCGGGGCGGGGCTCCTGTCGCGCCTTGTGACGCAGATGTATTTCCCTGGCGATCCACTCTTTCCCTTTGACCCCATTTTCAACGGAATCCCCGAGGAAGCGGCCCGGCAGCGCTTGATCTCTCGGTTCGATCTCGACACCACAATGCCGGAATGGGCGCTCGGCTATCAGTTCGACATTGTTTTGCGCGGGCGCGAGGCAACGCCGAAAGAGGATCCTCACGATGACTAAGTTTGGTGTTTCGCCCTCTCAGACGGTTGGCCCGTTCTTCCATTATGGCCTTACGCCAGAAGCGCGCGGCTACTCGGTTCCGGTCTCAATCGACGCGGTCGTAGCTGCACCGGGAACACCGGGGACCCCGTTGGTGCTGACAGGCGTCGTGACTGATGCCGATGGCGCGCCAGTTCCCGACGCGATGATCGAGCTTTGGCAGGCCGACCATAACGGCATCTATGCCCATCCCCGCGACGGCCGGGCCAACGCGTCCAATTCCTTTCGCGGGTTCGGACGATCGCCGACAGCGCTTGATGGCACCTATCGGTTCGAGACGATCCGACCCGGGGCGGTGTCAGGACCCGGCGGCAGCCAAGCGCCCCATGTGGCGCTCGTCATTTTCGCCCGCGGCATGCTGACGCATCTTTTCACCCGCGCCTATTTCGAGGGCGAGGCAGCCAATACGAGCGATCCCGTCCTCGCGCTGGTGCCAGAGACACGGCGAGACACCTTAATCGCCAGGGCAGTCGGGAACGGCATTTATCGCTTCGATATCCGCCTCCAGGGCGACAAGGAGACCGTATTTTTTGCGGTTTAAGACTTTTGCCTCCTATTTTACGATCATGCGCAACTGCTGCTGGATCTCAAGCAGCTCCGGCAGAACCGTCGAGATCAAGGCCTGCGGCGGCAGCCGGCTCGTTTGTGCGCCGACATTAAGGGCTGCCACAACCCTCCCCGCGCTGTCATAGACCGGGACTGCGATGGAACAGAGCCCGATCTCGAGCTCTTCATCGATGGCGGCATAGCCGTCTACGCGCGCGGCCGCGATTACCGCTTCCAGTTCAGACAACGATGTTTTTGTCTTGCGGGTCATCGCCTTCCGCGGGCCTCCCTCAAGGCGCCGTCGAGCGTCGTCCGCTGGCAGGGCTGCCAGCAAGACCCGACCCAACGAGGTACAGAACGCCGGTAAGCGCGCGCCAACGCCAAGCCCAATCGCCATGATCCGCTTCGTTTGAGCGCGAGCGACGTAGACAATCTCGGAGCCGTCAAGGATCGCGGCCGAGCAGCTTTCTTTCAGTTGAGCACTCAGACCCTCAAGCGCTCGCTGAAGCGTTTGAGGTAAGGGCGTCGCCGAGAGATAGGCGTATCCGAGACGCAGGACCTTTGGCGTCAGCGAAAAGACCCGGCCGTCAGTCTCTGCATAATCGAGACGCGTGAGTGTGATGAGGCACCGCCGCGCTGTCGCGCGTGTCAGACCAGTAAGCTTCGCGACTTCAGCAATGGTGAGCCGAGGGCTAGCAGCGCCAAAGCAGGCGATGACGGCAAGGCCCTTTTCAAGCCCCAACATATGATCACGATCAACGGCAGTGAATGGCGGCGGGGTCATCGGGGCACGTGCGATTAACGTACACATCTGATCGCATGGGGCAGCGCCTATGGCAACGTCAGCCCATGGACGATCACCCTCAATCATGTTAGTTTCATTTGAAACTATATCATCTAGGGAACGCTCCTATGACCCTTCAATATGTCACTGGCCTTGTGCCGGATGCTGACCGCGGCGGATCACCGACGCTGAAATACATGTCGGGCTTTGGGAACTCATTTGAGACGGAGTGCTTGCCCGGCGCTTTACCCATCGGCCGTAACAGCCCGCAGAAGTGCAAATATGGCCTTTACGCCGAACAGCTATCGGGTTCCCCCTTTACGGCGCCGCAGGCCACCAATCAGCGCTCATGGCTCTATCGCATCCGCCCCTCAGTGAAACATTCGGGCCGGATGAAGCGCGTTGAGAAGGGCTTAATCCGCACGGGTCCTGCCGCCCGGGATGAGAGCACTTTGCCGCCGATCCAGCTGCGCTGGTCCCCGACACCCATGCCGGCCAACCCGACGACCTTTGTCACGGGTATGGCGACCATTACGACGGCTGGGGACTCTGACACCCAAGCCGGCATGGCCGCGCACATCGTCACCATCACATGCTCGATGGTGGACGACTATTTCTTCAATGCGGATGGCGAGTATCTGATCGTCGCGCAGGAGAATAAGCTGCGCTTTTGCACCGAGTTCGGCATCATCGAGATCGAACCGGGTGAGATTGCTGTTATTCCCCGCGGGATCGTGTTCAAGGTCGAACTCGTCAACGGGCCGGCGCGGGCCTATATCTGCGAGAATTATGGCGGGGCGCTGACCTTGCCCGATCGCGGCCCCATCGGCGCGAACTGTCTCGCAAACCCTCGCGACTTCCTCACGCCGGTTGCGGCCTATGAGGACCGCGAAGTACCGTCAACACTGACGATCAAATGGGGTGGTGAGCTTTATCAAACGACCATCGGCCAATCACCGCTCGATGTCGTCGCCTGGCACGGCAACTACTACCCCTACAAATATGATTTGCGGCATTTCTCGCCCGTCGGCCCGATCCTTTTTGATCACGCCGATCCCTCGATTTTCACTGTTATGACAGCGCCATCGGAGACCCCGGGCACGGCCAATGTCGACTTCGTCATTTTCCCCGAACGCTGGATGGTGGGTGAGAACACCTTCCGCCCGCCCTGGTATCATCGCAACCTCATGAGCGAATTCATGGGGCTCGTTTATGGCGTTTATGATGCAAAGCCCGAGGGTTTTGTCCCCGGTGGTTTCTCGCTTCATAACCAAATGATGCCGCACGGACCGGATGTGGGGGCCTTCGAACACGCTTCGAATGTCGAGCTCAAACCTCTGAAGCTGACAGGCACGCTCGCCTTCATGTTCGAGACCAGGTTTGCCCAACGGGTGACACGGTACGCGCAAGATCTGCCCACGCTCCAAGAAGACTATGTGGACTGCTGGGCCGGACTGAAAAAGCACTTTTCTCCCACCTGACCCACCCAAGATAGGGATGCGTCCGCCCCATCTGGCCTCAAATTTTGACGCTCAATTCCGGTAGGACGCCCCACTCGCGCGACTTCCTGCAATTCACCTTAATGGAGTGGCGAAGCGCTCTTGCGTCTGAGACAAGGCTCAGAACATCCAATGGCTGCTGCAACAAACGAAAGCAGACACTTTGGTACTTAATTGTTTTCGTTTATCTTTTTTGCGCAGTGTCTCGGCTGGCGCCCTATCCGAACCGATTGCTCTCTTCTGGCAAACCCGGATGTGTCACCCAATGAGACCCCACTTTTTCCGCTGAGTCTCGGCGTCAACCGAGCCCTGCCACTTTACCCGCCGGATTTTCGCTAGAAGCGCGGAACGGCTTCGACTAGAACGGCGCGATATTGAAGTTGAAGGAGATGTGAGTGCCGAAGGCAATCATTCCGGTCATCTTGAGCGGCGGTGCGGGGACGAGATTGTGGCCCTCGTGGCGCGAGTCTTATCCCAAGCAATTCCTGCCGCTGCTGGGTAAGTCATCGACCTTTTCGGAAACCCTTGCCCGGGTGTCGGACACCGAGGTGTTCGCCGCACCGCTCATTGTGACCGGCGAGGACCTCCGTTTCCTTGTCGCCGACCAATTGGCGACGGCTGGTATTCCTGGTCGTATCTTGCTTGAGCCGATGCGCCGTGATTCCGCGCCCGCCATTGCGGTTGCCGCAGAGATCGCCGTTGCCCAGGACCCCGATGCGGTCCTCCTGGTATTGGCCGCGGATCACCTTGTGGCAGATCGAGCGGCCTTCGTCGGGACCGTGCGCGCCGGCTTGGAAGCAGCCGAAATGGGCGCCATCGTCACGTTTGGTATTGCGCCAACCTCCCCCGCCACAGGCTATGGGTACATCCAACCAGGGGACGTGCTTGATGGGCGCATTCGTCGCGTCGCCCGCTTTATCGAAAAGCCTGATTTGGCCAAAGCCGAGCGCTTCGTCGCCGATGGCTATTTTTGGAATTCCGGTAACTTCCTGTTCCGCGCCGATGTCTTCCTTGGCGAGTTGGCCAAATTTGAGCCTGGCATCGCAGCGGCTGCCGCCAAGGCCGCAGCGTCAATGACGGTTGATACCCTTTCAAACATCAGCTTTGAGCGCATCGACAAAGAGACTTTTGCTGCCTCTCCGAGCAAGTCCGTTGACTATGCGGTGATGGAGAAAACCGACCGCGCGGCCGTTATCGCGGCTGACTACGAATGGTCGGATCTTGGATCGTGGGAGTCGCTGTGGGCCGCCTCGCCGAAGGATGACCATGGGAATGTCTCTCAGGGTGCGGTCACCCTGCTCGACACCCAGAATTCTTACGTAGCGAGTGATCATCTCCACACGGCGGTCGTCGGGCTGTCTGATGTGACTGTGGTCACCACCAAAGACGCGGTGCTTGTTGCTCGACGGGATGTTGCCGGCCAGTTGAAAACCTTGGTAACGACCCTTCGTTCATCGGCGGACACACGTCGTTTCGCCGACGAGCACACCCGCGTACTCCGCCCCTGGGGCTCCTATGAGAGCCTCAACCTCGGTGATCGCTTTCAGGTCAAACATATTGTTGTGAAGCCCGGCCGCCGCCTGTCCTTGCAGAAGCATTTTCACCGCGCGGAACATTGGATCGTCGTACGCGGAACTGCGACGGTCGAGATCAATGATGCCAAACATATGGTTGGCGAGAATCAGAACGTCTATATCCCGCTTGGCGCCTGGCATCGGCTGACCAATGAGGGCCGGATCGATCTCGAATTGATCGAAGTCCAGTCCGGCAGCTATCTCGGCGAGGATGACATCGTTCGCTCCCAAGACGACTACGCCCGCGCGTGACGCGGGCGGTTCGCCTTAGGCGGACACGTAAGGGCTTTTTGCCCGCTTCAGAAAAGCGCCCGCGCCCGGCGTGCCGGTCACTTTGCCGTCGTCGACGATGGTCTGCCCACGCAAGATCGTCATGACGGGATAGCCCTTCACCTTAAACCCCTCCCAAGGGGTGTAGTCAGACCCGTGGTGAAGGATCGATTGGCTGATGGTCACGCGCTTTTCGGGATCCCACAACACGAGATCTGCGTCCGCACCAACCGCGATCGTGCCCTTTTTGGGATACAGCCCATACATCTTAGCGTGATTGGTTGAGGTCAGCGCCACAAAGTCATTGGCTGTGATCCGCCCTGTTTCAACGCCTTCGGACCAGAGGATGGGCATACGCGTCTCGACACCCGGGATGCCGTTGGGCACCCAGCGGAATGATGATCGCGCCTTAGGTGTCAGCTTTCCGCGAGGGCTGTCGTAGTAGAACGGGCAATGGTCCGACGAAAAGGTCGTGAAAAGCCCCTGAGAAAGACCCTCCCAGATTGCTGCCTGACTCGCCTTATCTCGCGGCGGCGGCGAACAGACATATTTGGCCCCGGTGATATCCATGTCGACGCCCTTGAGGTCGTCGGCCGTCAGCGTAATGTATTGCGGGCAGGTCTCGGCATAGACCTTGAGGCCCCGCTGCTTGGCCCAGCGTATCTGTTCCATGGGTTCGCGCCCTGACACGTGGACGATCATGATCGGGATGTCGGTCAGTTCAGCATGGCTGATGGCGCGATGGGTTGCCTCCCGCTCAACGAGCTCTGGGCGAGACACCGCATGATAATAG
This sequence comes from Alphaproteobacteria bacterium, assembly GCA_037143285.1. GTDB lineage: Bacteria > Pseudomonadota > Alphaproteobacteria > Rhizobiales > Phreatobacteraceae > Phreatobacter. Next base: position 6,887 of record JBAWYY010000052.1, read on the forward strand.
GGTGCGGTTTTTCCTGCGGCTTCAAGGCGTTCCGCCATAAACTTAATGGAATCATAGCCCTCGGCATGGACCATCACCAAGGCCTGCTCTTGCCGCGCGAGGGCAAAAACCTCAAGCAATTGGCGGTCGGATAGCACCAAGTCATCATAGGTCATGAAGACCTTGAACGAGGTGCAACCATCATCAAACAGAGCCGGTAGCTCTTGGTTCAAGACCGTCGGCGTCGGATCAGAAACAATGAGGTGGAAGCCATAGTCGATATGGGTCTTTCCCTCGGCCTTGGCGTGATAGTCGACCACGGCAGAGCGCAAGCTCTCGCCCTTAATCTGGAGCGCGAAGGGGATGACGGTGGTGTTGCCGCCGGCCGCCGCCGAGCGAGACCCGGATTCAAATCCGTCGGCCATGACGACATCTGGCCCTGACGGCTGGTCGAAATGAACGTGGCTATCAATGCCGCCGGGCATCACCAGAAGCGAACTCGCGTCAATGATGCGGGCTGCGTCAGTGATTGACGCATCGAGACGGGCGATACGCCCGTCTCTAATGCCGATATCGCAACGGATGGTGTCAGAAGCGGTGACGATCGTCCCACCGCGTATCGCGACATCGAATTCTGGCATTTTGGCCTCGGGCGTGAAACAGAACAGACCGAAGCATGATGTCAGAGCCGAAGCGGACCGCAACCCGCTGGAACGGGCGCGAGACCCGCATTCTGCGAAGTGATTAGCCGTTGCGGTTCTTGATCCAGCCAATGGCAAGACCTGCGCCCTCGCCGCCGCCACCTGCGCCACCAGCGCCGTTACGGCCTGGGCGACGACGGCGCCGGCTTGGCTTGATGCCTGTGTCTTCCGCTCGCGGCCAAGCATCAACAGCGGTTTTCACTGGCCCACGGCCCTGGCCGGCGCCCTGCCCGCCCGGACGACCTTGTTGCCCACCTTTCGGACCACCCTGGCCATGAGGCCGGCCCTGTTGAGGCTTGTTCTGAGGACGACCCTGCTGTGGCTGACGCACGCGCGGCGCATCAGGGGCCTCGCGTCGGTCAGCAATCGCGGCGAACCCCTCAGGCGGTGCCATCACCGGAACCGTGCGTTTGGTGAGTTTCTCAATGTCCCGAAGGAAAGCCCGCTCGTCGGGGGCGCAGAAAGCGACGGCAATGCCGGTCTTGCCTGCGCGAGCCGTGCGGCCGATGCGGTGAACATAGGATTCCGGAACATTAGGAAGATCAAAATTGATCACGTGGCTCACGCCATCCACATCGATGCCGCGGGCCGCAATGTCGGTTGCAACCAACAGCCGAACCGTGCCGTTCTTGAAGCCAGCCAAGGCGCGCTCGCGCTGCCCTTGGCTCTTGTTGCCGTGGATAGCGGCCGCCTCGATGCCAACAGCCTCAAGCTTTTTCACAACCTTGTCCGCGCCATGCTTCGTGCGGGTAAAAACGATGGCGCGTTCGAGTGCGGGATCGCGCGCTAGGGTCTCGAGGAGCGCCTGCTTTTGTGCCGTCTGCACGAAGATAACGCCCTGCTCGACCTTTTCGACCGTTGTCGCAACAGGCGTAACCGCCACTTTCACCGGCTGGTGCAAGAAGCTGCCGGCAAGTTCAGCAATGCTCGTCGGCATCGTTGCCGAGAAGAACAGTGTCTGGCGTCGGGCCGGGACGAGCTTGGCAATGCGCTTCAGCGCATGGATGAAGCCAAGGTCGAGCATCTGGTCGGCCTCATCAAGCACGAGAATCTCAACGGCCGAGAGAACGAGCGAGCGACGCTCGACAAGATCAAGAAGTCGACCGGGCGTCGCGACCAAAACGTCGACGCCGCGGGCCACCGCGCGCTCCTGGGCGCTCAGTGAAACGCCGCCATAAACGACGGCCGTGTGGATCCGCAGCTGTTTGCCATAGGCCTTCACGCTTTCGGCGATCTGGCTCGCAAGTTCTCGTGTCGGCGCAAGAATAAGAGAACGAGCCGTTTTCGGTACGGGATGTTTCGGATTCTGCGACAAGCGATGGAGGATCGGCAGCGCGAAGGCCGCGGTTTTTCCGGTCCCTGTCTGCGCAATACCAAGAACATCGCGGCCTTCCATAACCGGCGGGATTGCTTGGGATTGGATCGGGGTCGGTGTGACATAGCCTTCAGCAGCAAGCGCCTTCAGAATCGGAGCTGCGAGGGAAAAGTCCTGAAAAGTGGACAAAGGTTTGGTCTTTCACGAATGAGTACGATCGCTCCGTGCCTATGCACAGACGCGTTCGGGGCTGATGACCGCCCGCGTGACCAGGGATGATCGGGATGAGATGTGACGTCCACTCGGCGGAGGCGAGCAACTGATGCCCGTCACGCTTCCCCGCCAGTCACGCACGCAGCGCGACGTCGTCTACGAACCTGTTGTGCACGCTGCAGTGCAAAAAGTCAAGGAAACCATGGTGCACCCTGCCAACGCAGCCTGGTGATGCCTGTCAAAAGCATTGCGGAAGCCGTTGACATATCAGGGCCTCGTCAGCATAAAGCGGCCTCCGTCGCATCCGCGCGAACAGCGTGGTCGGCCGGCGGGAGAATGTCCCGAGTGGCAAAGGGGGCGGACTGTAAATCCGCTGGCTTACGCCTTCGTAGGTTCGAGTCCTACTTCTCCCACCAACCATCCACTTTGCCTTGTCGGCAAAGACAATCATAAATCCGAGCTGTTTCGCGTTGATGTGGCGGTCCAGATGCCGTCGCAGATTGATAGCTCAAGTGGACCTGCGCGCGCTTGAACGCTATATGGGCGCGCCTGACGCACGCACCCGCTGTTATCAAACCGATATGTGAATCGCGTTCTCTCTGGCAAAATGGAATTGGGTGACGGACTTATTCCGCCTAGCGTCTTGGAACTGCCCGATGTCAAAGCGAATAGTGGTGATCGGTGGCGGATATGTCGGCTTGGTGTCAGGCGCTTGCTTGGCCGAACTCGGACACCGGGTCACCATCATCGAACGCGACTCCCGAAAAGTAGCGATTTTGCAGGGTGGCGGTGTGCCCATCCACGAACCTGGCCTCGCCGAACTGATTGCGAAGTGTCGCGATGCCGGCAGGCTCGATTTCACGGATCATTACGATAAGGCGCAACTCGCATTCGCGGACGCCGCCTTCATTTGCGTCGGCACGCCCTCGCGGCCCTTTGACAATCGAGCCGACACATCCAGCGTCTTTGCGGCTGCGGGCGACATTTTAAAATATGCCGGGCCTCGCACTGTGATCGTCGTCAAATCGACTGTGCCGGTTGGCACCGGCGACGAGATAGCGGCAATGGTTGCGGGCGCCGGACGCGTCGTTGCAGGCAATCCGGAGTTTCTCAGAGAAGGGTCCGCGATTGGGGATTTCATGTCCCCTGATCGTATTGTGATTGGCACCGAGGATGAGCAGGCTCTCGAAGTCCTCACGGAAATCTATCGCGGCCAAACCGATGCCGGTGCCCCCCTCGTCAGCGTCAGCCGTCGTGAAGCGGAATTGATCAAATATGCGGCGAATTCCTTCCTCGCGATCAAGATCACCTTCATCAATGAGATTGCAAATCTTTGCGAAGCAGTGGGCGCCGATGTTGACCACATCGCGAGCGGCATTGGGCTTGATCGGCGCATTGGTCGTAATTTTCTGAAAGCCGGCCCGGGATTTGGCGGATCGTGCTTCCCCAAAGATATGGTCGCCTTGATGGGGACCGCCCATGATCATGGCGTTTCACTGAGGACGCTTGAAACGGCGATCCTCGTGAATGATGCCCGTAAGGGCGAGATGATCCGCAAAATCGTCCAGGCCGCCGGGGGTTCGGTAGCCGGGCGAACGATTGCTGTCCTCGGGCTAGCCTTCAAAGCCGGCACCGACGATATGCGCTCCGCGCCTTCATTGACCATCCTGCCCGGGCTTGTCCGACTTGGCGCGCGGATCGTTGCCTACGACCCGGAAGCGATGGATGCCGCTCGCCCGCTCTTGCCCGAGCCCGAAGTCACCATGGCAGGTTCTGCCATGGACGCAGCCCGTGGGGCAGATCTTGCAGTCATTCTGACTGAATGGCCGGAATTTGCGTCAATGGATTTCGAAAGCCTCGTCGCAAATCTGAACGCGCCGACGCTTGTTGACCTCCGCAACATCGTCGACCGTGATGCTGCGGCCCGTGCAGGACTCACGCTGATCGGTATTGGCAAACCCGCGCCGCTGAGCGGTGCAGGAAACGAGCATACGCCGGCCATGCGGCAAGCCCATCCCAGAAACACCGTGTAACTTATCGTTAAGCCGACGCAGCGAGTTGCTCGACCAATTGACGCCCCGTGCGGAGCAGACGCCCGTCATCACGCCGCGCGCCAACGATCTGGACCCCGATCGGCAGGCCATCGGCTTCTAAGAGCGGCAAGCTCACAGCAGGCGTTCCCATATAGGTCCAGAAGCTGTTGAAGATCGGATCGCCCGTGCTCTCCAAGCCGCGCGGCGCGGGGCCGGCACTGGAAGGGGTCAGGATCGTGC
>JBAWYY010000053.1:0-11334 GCA_037143285.1 Alphaproteobacteria bacterium
TGATCATGTTCTTCACGTAGTCGGCGTGGCCCGGGCAATCCACATGCGCGTAGTGACGGTTCTGCGTCTCGTACTCGACATGCGCCGTCGAGATCGTGATCCCGCGCGCCTTCTCTTCCGGCGCCTTGTCGATCTGGTCATAGGCGGTGAACGTCGCCCCACCCGTCTCAGCCAAAATCTTCGTGATCGCTGCAGTCAAAGACGTCTTACCATGGTCAACGTGACCAATCGTCCCAATGTTGCAGTGCGGCTTCGTACGTTCGAACTTTGCTTTGGCCATCGTGGCCTCCTCAGGTCATCACCGACCGAACGGGTCGTGCGATAGGTGTCTCGGGGTCAATCGGGTCAGGCGTACTTAGCCTGGATTTCTGCGGCGACATTGTTTGGTGCCTGTTCGTAGTGATCGAACTGCATCGAGTAGCTGGCGCGGCCCTGGGTAAAGGAGCGCAGCTGGTTGACGTAGCCGAACATATTCATCAGCGGGACCATGGCATTCACGACATTGGCGTTGCCGCGCATGTCTTGGCCTTGGATCTGACCGCGCCGGGAATTCAAATCCCCGATCACAGAACCGGTATACTCTTCCGGGGTCACAACTTCGACCTTCATGATCGGCTCGAGCAAGACCGAGCCGCACTTCTGAAGAGCGTCGCGCATGGCTGCACGGGAAGCGATTTCGAAGGCGAGAGCCGAGGAGTCAACCTCGTGATAGGCGCCGTCAATCAGCGAGACCTTGATGTCGACCACGGGGAAGCCGGCAATGATGCCCGCGCCCATGACAGAATTGAGGCCCTTCTCAACGCCGGGGATGTACTCTTTCGGCACGGAGCCGCCGACGATCTTGCTCTCGAACTCGAAGCCCTTACCCGGCTCATTCGGCTCGACTACGAATTTCACCCGGGCGAACTGACCAGTACCACCGGTCTGCTTCTTGTGGGTGTAGTCGATCTCGGCGCGCTTGGTGATCTTCTCGCGGAAGGCCACCTGAGGTGCACCGACAGCCACATCGACCTTGTGGGTACGACGGAGAATATCGACCTTAATGTCGAGGTGGAGCTCGCCCATGCCCTTAATGCGGGTCTGGCCAGATTCCTGATCGGTCGAGACGCGGAAGGACGGATCCTCAGCGGCCAGCTTGATGAGCGCGAGCGCCATCTTTTCCTGGTCGGTCTTCGTCTTCGGCTCGATGGCCATTTCGATGACGGGCTCAGGGAACTCCATGCGCTCCAAGATTACAGGCTTGGAGGGATCGCAAAGCGTGTCACCCGTGCGGGTATCTTTCAGGCCGACGAGGGCGACGATGTCACCGGCATAGGCCTCGGCAATTTCTTCGCGGTTGTTGGCGTGCATGAGAACCATGCGGCCGACGCGCTCCGACTTCTCACGGGTCGAGTTGACCAGCGCCTGGCCCTTCTGAAGGGTGCCGGAATAGATGCGGCAGAAGGTCAGAACGCCGTACTGGTCGTCCATGATCTTGAAGCCAAGCATGGCAAGCGGCTCAGTGTCCGACGAACGACGCTCGGTTTCCTGCTCGGTCTTGACGTCGATGCCCTTGATGGCGGGACGATCCAGCGGCGACGGGAGATAGTCAACGACCGCATCAAGAAGCGTCTGCACGCCCTTATTCTTAAAGGCCGACCCAGCGAGAACCGGGAAGAACGCCGAGGTCAGAACCGCCTTGCGGATCAAACGCTTCAGGGTCGCTTCATCGGGCTCGTTGCCCTCGAGATAGGCTTCCATAGCGGCGTCATCGAGTTCGACAGCCGCCTCAATGAGGGCCATGCGATACTCGTTGGCCTTCTCGACGAGATCGTCAGGGATCGGAGCATTGGCGTCAAATTCAGCGCCGAGAGCTTCACCCGACCATACGACCGCCTTCATGCGGACGAGATCGACGACGCCTTTGAAGTTGTTCTCAGAGCCAATCGGCAGCTGGATCGGAACCGGCTTAGCGCCGAGGCGCTTCACGATATCGTCGAGGCACTTATAGAAGTCAGCGCCGGTCTTATCCATCTTGTTGGCGAAGACGATGCGCGGAACCTTGTACTTGTCGCCCTGGCGCCAAACAGTCTCGGTTTGAGGTTCGACGCCCTGGTTGGAGTCGAGAACGCAAACGGCGCCGTCAAGCACGCGCAGCGAACGCTCGACTTCAATGGTGAAGTCGACGTGGCCGGGGGTGTCGATGATGTTCAGACGCTTACCAGCCCACATAGCGGTGGTGGCAGCCGACGTGATGGTGATGCCGCGCTCCTGCTCCTGCTCCATGAAATCCATGGTGGCAGCGCCGTCGTGCACTTCGCCGATCTTATGCGACTTGCCGGTGTAGTAGAGGATCCGCTCGGTCGTCGTCGTCTTGCCCGCATCGATGTGGGCCATGATGCCGAAGTTGCGGTAGTCCTCGATCGGATGTGAGCGGGGCATGAGCTTGGTCCTGAATGGAGTGCCGTCGGAGCCTGGAGGCTTTGATTACCAGCGGTAGTGAGAGAAGGCGCGATTGGCATCCGCCATCTTATGGGTGTCTTCGCGCTTCTTGACGGCGTTTCCACGGTTGTTTGAGGCGTCGAGGAGCTCGGAAGAGAGCTTCTCAACCATTGTTTTATCGTTGCGAGCACGAGCCGCCTGGATGAGCCAGCGGATTGCCAGCGCCTGACGGCGCTCAGGGCGAACCTCGACCGGAACCTGGTAGGTGGCACCACCGACGCGACGCGAGCGCACTTCGATGGCCGGCATCACGTTGTCGAGAGCGGACTGAAACACCGTAACCGGGCTCGCCTTGGTCTTCGACTCGATGATCTCGAAAGCACCGTAAACGATGTTCTCGGCAACAGATTTCTTGCCCTCGTACATGACGGAATTCATGAACTTGGTGACCACCACGTTGCCAAATTTGGCATCGGGGATGATCTCTCTTTTTTCAGCCCGGTGACGACGCGACATCGTTCTCTCCGAAGAAGTGGAAGGCCGCCGACCACTCCGACCCGACGCAACGCGTCTCGGTCTGAAGCGGCCGGCGGAAACTCATTTAGGACGCTTGGCGCCGTACTTGGACCGGCGCTGTTTGCGGTTCTTGACGCCCTGGGTATCCAAGACGCCGCGAAGGATGTGGTAACGCACGCCGGGAAGATCCTTGACGCGACCGCCGCGGATCATCACCACGGAGTGTTCCTGGAGGTTGTGACCCTCACCCGGAATATAGCCAATGACTTCAAAGCCATTGGTCAGACGCACCTTAGCAACCTTACGAAGCGCCGAGTTAGGCTTCTTCGGGGTCGTTGTATAAACGCGCGTACACACGCCGCGCTTCTGCGGGCATCCCTCCATGTGGCGGGACTTTTCGCGGTAGGTGCGCGGCTGACGCGGGTTGCGGATCAGCTGATTGACTGTCGGCATCGTCGGACCTTCGGTTCCTCTCGAGAGCCGCCCGGTTTCCCGGCCGACCCAACGCACGGCGTGAAGTTCGCCCCGTTACCGGAACGAACAACCGAGCACAGGCCGGCCCAAATGGACCGGACGCGCCCGGCGAAGACAGAGGATCGGCAGGCTTTTTAAGGCCCGGCGATCGTGCATTCGAAACTGACTGACGTCAGGCGGCGAAGTCTCGGTTTGCTTCGGTCTTTGGTGCGGTGAGCCGCAACGGGACCGGGTGGCAACCGACGTTCGCCGGAAAGTGGGCGGGCTATACAAGCCGAGTCGTTTCTCGTCAAGGGTTCTGATGCTTGGAAGGTGCTAACGACGCGAAGTTTCGCAAAAGAGGGACATCACGCAACAAAGGCGCTGTCGACACAGACCGACCGACCCGGATACCGCCCGGCGCCAGCACCAAAAGAATCGGGCGCATTACGAATAGCGGAACCGCATGAGTGACGCGAAAGTGTGGTCAATTCACCAAGGATAACCACAATTCCATTGGCGGAAGGCGCCATGGCGTAAATGAACAGGGGGCATAACATGACAATGACACGAGTGATTGCCGCGGCAACCTTGATGGTGGGGCTCTGGGCGGGTTCCATTCAACCAGCTGACGCCCAGCGTGACCGCGACGGCCAGCAGCGATGGATCAATGTGGTCAACAACTCCCGCGTCACCATCCGCGAGTTCTACATGACCGATGTCGACACGCGTGGCTGGGGTGATGATCGATTGGGTGATAAGGTCATCGAACCCGGTGATGGCCTGCGGATTATGCCGACACGCCGCCAGCGCGAGCGCGAGTATTGCCGCTTCGACATGCTCGTGGTGTTCTCAAACGACGCCAGGGTAGAGCGCAGGGGCGTGAACCTCTGTGTGACCTCGGACCTCGTATGCAGCAACACATCGTCGTGCTCGGCGCGCTGAGGCGCCCTGCCCTACCCATACAGTTGGCATGAGAAAGGGCCCCGCGGGGCCCTTCCTTTTGGTATGTAACTTGTGAGCGCGATCACTCGGCCGGCTGGGGCGCGCTGATCGCCGCAACATCGGCCGGGGCTGCCCCCGGAACCGCGCCTGCGGAAGCCTTGCGCTTCTCGTCGACAATGAGATCGTCACGCTTGGTGGCGATCGAGCGAATGCGCGCGATCGTGGCACCGGTGCCGGCCGGGATCAGACGGCCGACGATGACGTTCTCTTTCAGGCCTTCAAGCAAGTCCGCCTTACCATTGACCGCCGCCTCGGTGAGGACGCGGGTGGTTTCCTGGAACGAGGCGGCCGAGATGAACGACCGGGTCTGGAGCGAGGCCTTGGTGATGCCGAGGAGGACCGGCACGCCCGAAGCGGGACGCTTGGTCTTATCGTCGGCAATCTTCAGGTTGGCTTCTTCCAACTCAGTCTTGTCGGCCTGTTCACCTTCGATCAGGTCGGTGTCGCCGGCATCGGTGATCTCAACTTTCTGCAGCATCTGGCGAACGATCACCTCGATGTGCTTGTCGTTGATGACCACGCCCTGCAAGCGGTAGACCTCTTGGATCTCGTTGACGAGATAAGCGGCAAGCTCCTCAACACCCTTAATGGCCAGGATGTCATGGGGTGCCGGATTGCCGTCGACGATGAAGTCGCCCTTTTGGACTTCGTCGCCATCCTGAAGGTGGATGTGCTTGCCCTTCGGGATCAGGTACTCGACCGTATCTGCTCCCTCTTCGAAGGGCTCGATCGTCACGCGGCGCTTCTGCTTGTAGTCGCGGCCAAAGCGCACCGTGCCGGAGGTTTCCGCGATGATGGCGGCGTCCTTCGGACGACGAGCTTCGAAGAGCTCGGCCACACGCGGCAGACCACCAGTGATGTCGCGCGTCTTGGCGCTTTCCAGCGGGATACGAGCGATAACGTCGCCGGCATAGACCTTCTGACCAGGATCAACCGCAATGATCGCGTCGACCGCCAGCGCGTAGCGGGCATCACCGCCGCGCGCGAGCTTCAGGAGCTTGCCGTCGCTGCCCTTAATGGTGAGCGAGGGACGAAGATCGGCCGAACGCGAGGACGTGCGCCAATCCATGACAACACGCTTCGTGATACCGGTGGACTCGTCCGCCGTTTCCGCAATCGACTGGCCGTCGAGCAGGTCTTCAAAGCCGATGATGCCATCGACCTCCGACATGATCGGACGGGTATAGGGGTCCCATTCGGCAATACGCTGACCGCGCTTGACCTTGGCACCTTCATCCACGCGCAGCTTAGCGCCATAGATGATCCGGTGGGTTGCCCGCTCAGTGCCGTCGGCATCGACGATGATGACGGCCGTGTTGCGGTTCATGACCACCAACTCGCCCTCGGAATTCTTTACAGCGTTCCGGTTGCGGATGCGGATCGTGCCTTCGAAGGTCGCTTCGACGAAGGACTGGTCAACCACCTGTGCGGCACCACCGATGTGGAAGGTGCGCATGGTCAACTGAGTACCAGGCTCGCCGATGGACTGAGCCGCGATAACACCGACGGCTTCGCCGATATTCACCGGTGTACCGCGGGCAAGATCGCGGCCATAGCACGTGCCGCAGACACCAACCTTGGTTTCGCAGGTGAGAACCGAGCGGATCTTCACTTCCTGGATGCCGGCATTAACGATGGCCTCGACATCTTTTTCGAGGATCATGCGTCCGGCTTCCACGATCACAGCACCCGTTGACGGGTCGGTGACGGTGAGAGCCGCCGAACGGCCGAGGATACGCTGGCCAAGGGTGGCAACCACCTGCCCAGCATCCACAATCGCCCGCATGCCGATGCCACGGTCGGTGCCGCAATCAACTTCGGTGATGATGCAATCCTGAGCGACGTCAACGAGACGGCGGGTCAGGTAGCCGGAGTTGGCGGTCTTCAAGGCGGTGTCAGCGAGGCCCTTACGAGCACCGTGCGTCGAGTTGAAGTACTCGAGAACGGTCAGACCTTCTTTAAAGTTCGAGATGATCGGGCTCTCGATGATCTCGCCTGACGGCTTGGCCATCAGACCGCGCATGGCGGCAAGCTGGCGCATCTGGGTCGGCGACCCACGAGCACCGGAGTGCGACATCATATAGATCGAGTTGATCGGCTTATCGCGGCCGGTGTCGTCCTTAACCACAGCCGAAATGCGGCCCATCATCTCCTGAGCGAGACGATCCGAGCACTTGGCCCAGGCATCAACCACCTTGTTGTACTTCTCACCATAGGTGATCAGACCATCAAGGTATTGCTGCTCGTAGTCCTTCGTGAGCGCGCGGGTCTCTTCAACGATCGTCCACTTGTTCTCCGGCACGACCATGTCGTCCTTGCCGAAGGAAATGCCGGCTTTGTAGGCGTGGTAGAAGCCGAGCGCCATGACGCGATCGCAGAAGATGACCGACTCTTTCTGACCGCAGAAGCGGTAGACCGTGTCGATCATGTTCGAGATTTCCTTCTTCGTCATCAGCTTGTTCGCTGCGTCGAAGGGAACCTTGGGCGATTTCGGCAAGAGCTGTCCGAGGAGAACGCGGCCAGGCGTCGTGTCGTACATGCGGCGGATCATCACGCCGTTCGGGTCGAGACCCTCCCAGCGATAGCGGATCTTGGTGTGAAGGGTGACCACCTTCTCGGCCAAGGCATGCTCAAGCTCGCCCACGGACGCAAAGGCCTTGCCCTGACCGGGCATGCCATCCGACATCAGCGTCACGTAATAAAGGCCCAGCACGATGTCCTGGCTCGGCACGATGATCGGCGCGCCGTTCGCGGGGTGCAGGATGTTGTTGGTCGACATCATCAACACGCGCGCTTCCAGCTGGGCTTCCAGCGAGAGCGGTACGTGGACAGCCATCTGGTCGCCGTCGAAGTCGGCGTTGAAGGCCGAACAGACGAGCGGATGCAGTTGGATGGCTTTACCTTCGATCAGCACCGGCTCGAAGGCCTGGATGCCGAGTCGGTGAAGGGTCGGCGCGCGGTTGAGCATGATCGGATGCTCGCGGATCACCTCGTCCAGGATATCCCAGACCTCGGGCCGCTCCTTCTCAACCAGCTTCTTCGCCTGCTTAACCGTTGCCGACAGACCCTTGGCGTCAAGACGCGCATAGATGAACGGCTTGAACAGCTCGAGCGCCATCTTCTTCGGCAACCCGCACTGATGAAGCTTCATCTCGGGGCCGACCACGATGACCGAACGGCCGGAATAGTCGACGCGCTTGCCGAGGAGGTTCTGACGGAAGCGACCCTGCTTGCCCTTCAGCATATCGGCGAGCGACTTCAACGGACGCTTATTGGCACCCGTGATCACGCGGCCGCGACGGCCATTATCGAACAGCGCGTCGACCGCTTCCTGAAGCATGCGCTTTTCGTTACGGATGATGATGTCCGGCGCACGCAGTTCGATCAGTCGCTTCAAACGGTTGTTGCGGTTGATGACGCGGCGATAGAGGTCGTTCAGGTCGGAGGTCGCAAAACGACCGCCGTCGAGCGGCACGAGCGGGCGCAGATCAGGCGGGATCACCGGAACAACGGTCAGAATCATCCATTCCGGCTTGTTGCCGGAGGCGATGAAGGCTTCGATGATCTTCAGACGCTTGGCGAGCTTCTTCTTCTTGATGTCGCTATCGCTCTCGCCGATATCGCGGCGAGTGTCGTGGGCGAGCTTCTCAAGGTCGAGGCCCTTCAAGAGTTCACGGATCGCCTCAGCGCCAATCATGGCGGTGAAGCTGTCATCGTTGAACTCGTCCTGAGCGCGGATATATTCCTCTTCCGAAAGGAGCTGACGCTCCTTCAGCGAGGTCAGGCCCGGCTCAAGCACGCAATAGTTTTCGAAGTAAAGGATCCGCTCGAGATCCTTCAAGGGCATGTCGAGAAGCAGGCCGATGCGGCTCGGCAGCGACTTCAAGAACCAGATATGGGCGACGGGCGCTGCAAGCTCGATATGGCCCATGCGCTCGCGACGAACGCGCGAGAGGGTCACCTCAACGCCGCACTTCTCGCAGATAATGCCCTTATATTTCATGCGCTTGTACTTGCCGCACAAGCATTCGTAATCCTTGATCGGCCCGAAGATCCGCGCGCAGAACAGGCCATCACGCTCAGGCTTGAAGGTCCTGTAGTTGATGGTTTCTGGCTTTTTGATCTCGCCGAACGACCAGGACAGGATCTTCTCCGGACTGGCGATCGAGATACGGATCTGGTCGAAAGTTGCCGGCTGAGCCGTGGGGTTGAACAGGTTCGCGACGTCCTGGTTCATCACCGTCTCCAAGAGCTCCGAGAGTTCGGAGCGAAACATTGTCCGGGGTACCCCCCGGCGGGAAAGGGTTTCAAGCGGAACCGAGCGTGCCCGGTTCCGCGAAGGCGATTGGCCTTACTCGGCCGCTTGCTGGCCCATATCGTCGAGGGCCGGGATCTTGGACGCCACAAGCTCGACGTTGAGGCCGAGCGAACGCATTTCCTTGACGAGCACATTGAAGCTCTCGGGGATACCAGCTTCGAACGTATCGTCGCCGCGCACGATGGCCTCGTAGACCTTGGTACGACCGGCAACGTCGTCCGACTTGACGGTGAGCATTTCCTGCAACGTGTAGGCGGCGCCATAGGCTTCGAGCGCCCAGACCTCCATTTCGCCGAAGCGCTGACCACCGAACTGCGCCTTACCACCAAGCGGTTGCTGGGTGACGAGCGAGTACGGCCCGATGGAACGGGCGTGGATCTTGTCGTCCACGAGGTGATGCAGCTTCAGGATATAGATGTAGCCAACCGTGACATTGCGGTCGAAGGCCTCACCCGTCTTACCGTCGAAGAGGCGGACCTGACCGGAGCCCTGAAGGCCGGCCATTTCCAACATATCCTCGATGTCGGCTTCCTTCGCACCGTCGAAAACGGGGGTTGCGAAGTGAATGCCGCGACGGGAATTGCGAGCGAGTTCTGCCAGATTGGCATCATCAAGGTCGCGAACCTGAGCATCATCGCCATAGATCTGGGCGAAGGTCTCTTTCAGCGGCTTGATGTTCTTCGAGCGCATATAGCCATCATAGGCGTCGCCAATTTTCTTGCCCAAACCGGCGGCTGCCCAGCCGAGATGGGTTTCCAAGATCTGACCAACATTCATGCGGCTCGGCACGCCGAGTGGGTTGAGCACCACGTCGACCGGGGTGCCATCCGCAAGGAACGGCATGTCCTCGGCCGCAACGATGCGCGAAACCACACCCTTGTTGCCGTGACGGCCGGCCATCTTATCGCCCGGCTGGATCTTTCGCTTCACGGCGACGAAGACCTTGACCATCTTCATCACGCCCGGCGGCAATTCGTCGCCACGCTGCAGCTTCTCGACCTTGTCCAGGAAGCGCTGCTCAAGGCGACGCTTGGACTCGTCGTACTGCTTCCGCATGGCTTCGATTTCGGCCATCAGCGCATCTTCAGCAACCGCAAAGGCCCACCAATGGGCACGCGGGAACTCACCCATGATGTCGCGGGTCAGCACCGTGTCCTTCTTGAAGCCCTTCGGACCGGCAATCGCCGTCTTGTGCTCAAGAACTTCGGCCAAGCGACCAAAGACGTTGCGGTCGAGGATTGCCTGTTCGTCATCGCGGTCTTTTGCGAGACGCTCGATCTCTTCGCGCTCGATCGCCTGGGCGCGCTCGTCCTTGTCGACGCCGTGGCGGTTGAACACGCGAACTTCGACGACCGTGCCTTGAACGCCCGGGGGCACCCGAAGCGACGTGTCGCGCACATCCGAGGCTTTTTCACCGAAGATGGCGCGCAGGAGCTTTTCTTCCGGCGTGATCGGGCTCTCGCCCTTAGGCGTGATCTTGCCCACCAGAATGTCGCTCGCGGCCACTTCCGCGCCGATATAGACGATGCCGGCTTCGTCGAGGTTCTTCAGCGCTTCTTCCGAGACGTTCGGAATATCGCGGGTGATTTCCTCAGGGCCGAGCTTGGTGTCGCGGGCCATGACTTCAAATTCCTCGATATGGATCGAGGTGAAGACGTCGTCCTTGACGATGCGCTCGGAGAGGAGGATCGAGTCCTCGAAGTTGTAGCCATTCCAGGGCATGAACGCGACAAGCACATTCCGGCCGAGTGCGAGATCGCCAAGATCGGTCGAAGGACCGTCAGCGAGGATCTCACCCTTCTTCACGATATCACCCACGCGAACCAACGGACGCTGGTTGATGCAGGTGTTCTGGTTGGAACGCTGGAACTTCATGAGGCGATAGATATCGACGCCCGACTTGGTCGGATCGAGATCTTCGGTCGCACGGATAACGATACGGGTTGCGTCCACCTGGTCGACGACACCGGTCCGGCGAGCGGCGATGGCAGCACCGGAATCGCGGGCCACCACCGATTCCATGCCCGTGCCCACGAAGGGCGCATCGGCACGCACCAGGGGAACGGCCTGGCGCTGTATGTTCGAACCCATGAGGGCGCGGTTAGCGTCGTCGTTCTCAAGGAACGGGATGAGCGCTGCGGCAACCGATACGAGCTGCTTCGGCGACACGTCCATGAAGTCGACACGGTCGACCGGGAGCAGCAAAACTTCACCCGCCTGGCGGCAGATGATCAGGTCTTCGACAAACTTACCGGTCTTGTCGATCGGCGCGTTGGCCTGGGCCACCGCATATTTGCCCTCTTCCATGGCCGAGAGGTACTGCACCTCATCGGTGACGCGACCGTCGCGAACCTTGCGATAGGGCGTCTCGATGAAGCCGTACTTGTTCACGCGAGCGAAGGTCGCAAGCGAGTTGATCAGACCGATATTCGGGCCTTCCGGGGTCTCAATCGGGCAGATCCGGCCGTAGTGGGTCGGGTGAACATCGCGGACTTCGAAGCCGGCACGTTCGCGCGACAGACCGCCGGGTCCAAGCGCCGAAAGACGGCGCTTGTGAGTGATCTCGGACAGCGGGTTGGTCTGGTCCATGAACTGCGACAGCTGCGAGGAGCCGAAGAATT
>JBAWYY010000054.1:0-11327 GCA_037143285.1 Alphaproteobacteria bacterium
AGTGAACCCTATCGGATGTTTACATCTCGCGCCGAGTTCCGCTTGTCGCTTCGGGCTGACAATGCGGATCTTCGGCTGACTGATCTCGGGATAGAATTGGGCTGTGTTAGCGAGCGCCGGTCGATTCGGTTCCGTGCCAAAAGAGATGCGATCCAGTCGACCGTTGCTTCTTTGAAGGCCAGGCATCTGACGCCTAACGAGGCGGCCTCCCACGGCATTGCGCTTAATCATGATGGCATTCGCCGCGACGGGTTTGAGCTCCTGGCCTTCCCGTCCCTGGATTGGACCACGCTGGCGCGGGTTTGGCCCGAATTGTCGTCCGTTCCTAACGCGATCGCCCAACAGGTTGAGATCGACGCCAAATATTCAGTCTATCTTCATCGCCAATCTGTCGAGGTCGAAGCCCACCGTCGCGATGAGGCATTGAAGCTTCCGGAGACCCTAGACTTCGATCACGTGCCGGGCTTGTCGAATGAGATTCGGATGAGGCTTAAGGCGAGCCGCCCGCAGACGCTTGGGCAAGCAAGCCGGCTCGATGGGATGACCCCGTCGGCGCTGACCGTCATCGCGGTCTGGGCCAGGCGTTCGGCCGCCAATCATGCGGCTTGATTTGCGCACCCTCGATCAAGACCGCGCAGAAGCGCTTCGGCTCACCCCAGTTTCACGTGAAACACTTGAGCGGCTTGATCGCTATGTTGAGCAGGTGGTTCGCTGGTCGTCATCCAAGAATCTCGTAGCGCCTTCAACACTGCCTTTCCTGTGGACGCGGCATGTGGCTGATAGCCTCCAGCTTCTTCCGCTTCTCGGCGATGATGTTGTAATCGCTGATTTCGGGTCAGGGGCGGGGTTTCCAGGCCTCGTTCTGGCTGCCGCCCTAGCGGACAAGCCGGGGGCTATGGTCCATTGCATCGAGAGCAAGATTGGAAAGGCCGCTTTTCTGCGTGAGGCTGCGCGGATCTGTGGTCTTCCCGTGACCGTTCATGCGCGGCGCATCGAAGATGTGGTGCCAGATCTCTGTGGCTCCGTTCGTGTTGTGACCGCGCGAGCGCTTGCTCCGCTCACCGATCTGTTGCGTCTCAGTCATCCCCTGTTGAAAAGTGGGGCGCGGGCGGTGTTCTTGAAGGGACAAGATGTAGAGCGCGAATTGACCGATGCCTCTATATGTTGGAGACTCTCTGTCGAGCGGAAGGCAAGTGTGACCGATCCTCGTGGTCAGGTTCTTCTTGTGCACCAAGCCGATTCGCTTCCGTAACGCCCTCGACGAACAGGACCCGGACCATGACCATGGTGCCATTCCCGTCCCGGATTCATGCCCCCCGGATTCTTGCGCTCGCGAACCAAAAGGGTGGCGTGGGCAAGACAACGACGGCCATTAATTTGGGAACCGCGCTTGCTGCCATTGGTGAGCGAGTTCTAATCCTTGATCTGGATCCCCAAGGCAATGCGTCGACTGGCCTCGGCATCGATCGGCGGGCGCGGCGCCAGTCGACCTATGATGTGCTTGTCGGCGATGCGAGGCTCGCTGATATCGTTCAGGCAACAGCAGTGCCCAGGCTTTCAATAGCGCCGTCGACGATGGATTTGTCCGGCGTTGAATTGGAGATTGCTAACGAGCGTGACCGTGCTTTTAAGCTGCGCAATGCGATCTTGGGCATGGGGGATGAGTTCACCTATGTGCTGATTGATTGCCCGCCCTCGCTCAATCTCCTCACCATCAATGCTATGGCCGCTGCCAACGCAATCTTGGTGCCACTGCAGTGCGAGTTCTTCGCGCTTGAGGGCCTGTCGCAGCTCCTGAAGACTGTCGAGCAGGTGAAGCAAAGTCTGAACCCGAGTCTTTCCATCCACGGCGTCGTGCTGACCATGTATGACGCGCGCAACAACCTCTCTGCCCAGGTCGTGCAGGATGTTCGCGAATTCATGGGTGACAAGGTCTATCAGACGATCATCCCCCGCAATGTGCGGGTGTCGGAAGCGCCGAGCTATGGCAAGCCGGTTCTGCTCTACGATCTGAAATGCGTCGGGAGCCAGGCCTATCTCCGTCTCGCTTCCGAAATAATTCAGCGTGAGAAGTTGCTCCGCGCCGCTTAATCGATTCGAGACCGAAACCGATGCTCATTCCCTTTCGCTCGCCCCAGGACAGGACAACCATGGCTGAAGAACCGCAACGTAGTCGACTTGGCCGCGGCCTCGCAGCGCTAATTGGCGATGTTGGCGAAGAATCCGCCGCGGTTGATCGGCTTCGGTCGACGCGCAAAGTTCCCATCGAGTTTTTGCGGCCGAACCCAAGCAATCCCCGGCGGACATTTGACGAAACCGAACTGAACGAGCTTGCGGAATCGATCCGCGAGCGTGGCATTATCCAGCCGATCGTGGTGCGCGCGGTTGCAGGCGCTGTCGACGCCTTCGAGATCATCGCTGGTGAGCGGCGGTGGCGCGCGGCGCAGCGCGCCAATATCCATGAAGTTCCGGTCCATCTCATCGAAGTTGGCGATCGCGAAGCTCTTGAACTTGCGATCATCGAGAACGTTCAGCGTGCCGATCTCAATCCGCTCGAAGAGGCCTTTGGCTACCAGGAGCTGATCGAGCAATTCGGCTATGTGCAGGCGGATCTCGCTCGTGTGATCGGGAAAAGCCGCAGCCATGTGGCGAACACCCTTCGTCTGACGAAGCTGCCAGGTTCCGTCCAGGACATGCTCCGCGACGGCCGGTTGACCGCAGGTCATGCGCGGGCCCTTCTTGCCACCGACAATCCGGAAAAGCTTGCCTCCGAGATCGTTTCAAAGGGCCTGAACGTTCGCCAAGTTGAGGCGATTAGTCAGGAGCAAACCGGTCGGCCGAAGCAGACAAGACCGCGTGGCGAGAAGGATGCGGATACGCGCGCGCTAGAGAAGGCGGTTTCTGACGCGCTCGGTATGGCAGTGACCATCGACCATCGCGGGCACGGTGGCGAATTGCGGATCAAGTACACATCGCTCGAGCAACTGGACGATGTGTGCCGGCGTTTGCGCGGGTAAGACATCACGCTTTCTGGTGTGGTCTCAGAACTATAGCGCGGTCGATTCCGGAGAGATCGTGCTCGAGTGCAACGATGTGCCAGCCGGCCGCTTCGGCGATTGTTGTAACCGCTTCGGCTTGGCCGTAGCCCAATTCAAGGATGAGCACGCCGTCTGGCTGTAGCAGGCGGGCGGCATCCGACAGGATCGCTCGATAGCACGCGAGGCCGTCGTTTCCGCCATCAAGCGCGAGGCGCGGATCATGGTCGCGTACTTCGGGCTCTAGGGTCTCGCATTCTAGCGCCGGGATATAGGGTGGGTTTGATATGATCAGGTCAAACTTACCGCTGATGGCTTCAGCCCAACGGCTGACGAGCCAATGGGCGCGTGGGGCAAGATCGAGGTGCGATGCGTTCGTCTTGGCTGCGTCCAGGGCTCGTGCGTTCAGATCAACGCCAAAGCCCGTCGCGAGCGGGCGCTCATTCAGGAGCGATAGCAAAATCGTTCCGGGTCCGGTTCCAAGATCTAGGATCCGGATCGGTTTATCCTGATTGAGCCGAGAGAGCGCCGCATCAACCAGCGTTTCTGTATCAGCACGAGGGATTAAGCAGGCTTCGTTCAGGCGAAACCTTAAGCCGTAGAACTCTTGTTCGCCCAGGATGCGAGCCAGAGGTTCGCGCGCCAGTCGGCGTCTTGCGAGGACGGCAAGTGCGGAAATCTCAGCTGGTTGAAGAAGCTGCTTCTCGTCAACGCTCGGATGGGCTGGATCTATCCCCGTCACCGCCTCCACGAGCAGTCGAGCGGTTAGTGCGGCGTCCTCGATGTCTCCCGCAGCGAGGATCTGGGTGAGTTGGCGACGGGCCTGCACGGCGGAGGCCTTCTCATCGATCACGTGCTGCCCTCGGCCGCAAGTAGCGCCGCCTGATGATCGGCCACAAGGGCGTTGATGATATCGCTCAAGGCCTCGCCCGCGATGATCTCTGGGAGCTTATATAGCGTGAGCTCGATCCGGTGATCGGTAACGCGGCCCTGCGGGAAATTGTAGGTTCTAATGCGCTCAGAGCGGTCGCCCGAGCCGACTTGTCCTTTTCGATCGGCCGCGCGATCAGCCGACAGGCGTCTACGCTCCTGATCATAGAGGCGCGACCGCAGGATATCCATGGCGCGGGTCTTGTTGCGATGCTGGGAACGTTCATCCTGCATCATCACAACAATGCCGCTGGGAATATGGGTGATGCGGACAGCTGACTCTGTTTTGTTGACATGCTGTCCGCCGGCGCCGCCCGCTCGCATGGTCTCAATGCGTAAATCTCCGTCGGCGATGGTGAGATCCACCTCTTCGGCCTCGGGAAGAACGGCAACAGTTGCGGCCGAGGTGTGAATTCGCCCGCTCGTCTCCGTATCCGGCACGCGCTGAACACGATGCACGCCAGATTCGAATTTGAGCTGCGCATAGGCGCCTGGGCCCGCAACCTCCGCGATGATCTCCTTGTATCCGCCCGCAGTGCCCTCGCTTGCCGAGATCAGCTCTACTTTCCAGCCTTGGCGCGCCGCGAAACGTTCGTACATGCGAAAAAGATCACCGGCGAAGAGGGCGGCCTCATCGCCACCAGTGCCCGCTCGGATCTCGATGATGGCGTTTTTGGCGTCCGCCGCGTCTTTCGGCAAAAGAGCAAGCCGCAGGTCATGCTCGAGAGCCGCGATCTGGTCTTGAACGGTCCCTCGCTCGGCTTCCGCGAGTTTGGCGATCTCACGGTCACCGGCAGCATCTGCGATCATCGCGTCGAGATCGCTGAGTTCGGTGATTGCCGCTTGATAGCGTCCGATCGCCGTCACAACTGGGGTTAGTTCTGACAGTTCGCGCGACAGCGCAACCAGCGTGGACGTATCGGGGCCGGCATTGAGTTGCGCTTCGATCACGGCATGACGCGTGACGAGGGCATCAAGTTTACGAGGCGATAGCATCAGAGCGTGATGCCTTCCTTTTCGACGAAGGCTTTCATCTTCTCGCGCACCGATACATTCGCTTTTGGCTTATCGACAAGAGGTTCCAGCACCTCTCTGAAGCGCGACAGCGTCATGTCGCGGATGGCTGACTTTACCGGTCCCATAGCCGCAGGCGAAAGCGACAAGGCGCGATAGCCAAGAGCCGCGAGAACCATGGCCTCTAACGGCCGCGAGGCAATCTCGCCGCAGAGTGTGACGGGTTTGCCGTAGTCATGGCCCTTTGCTGCGATGGTTCGCAACGCACGCAAAATCGCGGGGGTGAGCACATCAAATCGGTTCGCGACGCGCGTGTTGCCCCGATCAATCGCGAAGAGGAACTGGAAGAGGTCGTTTGAGCCGACGGATAGGAAATCTACTCGCGGCAGCAATTCATCGAGCTGGAACAGGAGCGACGGCACTTCCACCATGACGCCGATATGGACGCGCTCAGGAAGCGTGTGATCGTGGCGCCGCAAATGGGTGAGTTCCCGTTCGACCACGGCGCGGGCTTGATCAAACTCGCTGGTCTCCGCGACCATGGGGAACATGATGCGAAGTTCTCGTCCCGCGCCTGCGCGAAGCATAGCGCGGACCTGGCTACGGAGAAGGCCGGGTCGGTCGAGACCAAGGCGGATGGCTCGCCAACCCAGCGCGGGGTTTTCTTCTTCCACCACTTCCATATAGGGCAGCACCTTGTCGCCCCCTATATCGAGGGTGCGGAAGGTCACGGGGCGTCCTGCAGCGGCATCCAAGACTTTGCGATAGAGGTCGAATTGCTCTGACGTCTTCGGCAGCCGGTTCGCCACCATGAACTGCAGTTCGGTGCGGAAAAGGCCGATGCCGCTCGCGCCCGTTTCGTTGATGAACGGCAAATCGACGACAAGACCTGCGTTGAGGTGCAGCTTGACCTCGACACCGTCTTTGGTGACCGCCGGCAGATCGCGGATAGCCGTATATTGCGCCTGCCGGCGGGCGCGGAAGCGAACTTTCTCGCCGTAAGCGGTCTCGACATCCGGGGTCGGCCGCAAATGCACTTCGCCAGTGGCGCCGTCGATGATGACGGCGTCCCCGGGGTCAGCGAGATTGGTGGCATTCTCGACGAGACCGACAGAGGCGATGCCGAGCGCGCGCGCAACAATAGACACGTGGCTTGTGGGGCCGCCTTCTTCCAGCACCAAGCCTCTCAGTTTGGTGCGGTCATAGTCCAGCAGCGCAGCCGGACCCATATGGCGGGCGAACACGATGGCATTGTCTGGAATATCGATGGCATTAGCTGGTGTCTTGCCGCCTGTCAGCTGGCGCAGGAGCCGGTTGCCGAGATCGTCCAGATCATGCATGCGCTCGCGCATATAGGGATCGGTCTGGCGCATCATGCGCGCGCGATTGTCGGACTGGACCCTTTCGACAGCCGCCTCTGCCGTAATACCGGTCGCCACAGCTTCTTTCAGACGCCGCACAAAGCCCCGATCATGGGCAAACATGCGGAAAGCCTCGAGAATATCGCGATGTTCACCGCCGCGTTGGACATCGGCTGAATCCAGCAATTTATCGATCTCGGCGCGGATCGCGCTGATGGCCGCCTCCAGCCGCATCATTTCCCGGGTCGGGTCGTCTGCGATGAGGGTCTTCACCTCGATCCGGGGCTCATGAAGAACCACGTGGCCGAGGCCAACGCCATCCGCGAGCGGCTCGCCTACGAGGCGCAGCGGCCGACGAATCGCGGGCTCTTGGCCGGGAGGCGCGAGGGCGGAAAGCTCGCCCGAGGCGATCATCTCCGCCAGCACCATAGAGGTGGTCTGAAGCGCCTCGACCTCGTCTTCCATATAGGTCCGGCGGGCGCGGTTCTGGACGACGAGCACGCCGAGCGTGTTGCCGCCGCGCAGGATCGGCACGCCGAGGAAGGAGCTGAACATCTCCTCGCCCGTTTCCGGCTTGTAGGAGAAGGCGGGGTGGTCTTGTGCCT
Source organism: Alphaproteobacteria bacterium (assembly GCA_037143285.1). Lineage (GTDB taxonomy): Bacteria > Pseudomonadota > Alphaproteobacteria > Rhizobiales > Phreatobacteraceae > Phreatobacter. The sequence goes on from JBAWYY010000054.1 coordinate 6,946, forward strand.
CAGAGAGGTTGATGGCTTCGGCGTTCTGGGCAACGAGGCCCACGAGGCCCTCGCCGGCGCGCATCACCGTCATGTGGACGGCTTCGCGATTGAGGCCCTGGGTCGCATAGAGCTCAAGCGTACTATCAACGCGCAGGACATAGACCGAGCAAACCTCGGCCACCATATTGGCCGCGATCAGCACAACGATCTTGTCGAGGCGGTCTTGTGCCGCGATCTTCTCCGCCATGACCTCGCGCAGGCGACGGAGCAGAAGGCGCGGCCCGCCGAAGGCGGAACGCATGGGCATGGCTATGGTTTCATCAAATGCCTAACCGGCAGGCGACACTACGACCGGACTCCCCACCGGTTTAAGGCCATTGGGTGCATTTGCAAGGGTCGGGCCGCTTTAAGTGACGCGGCGAAAGCAATGTTGATCGGTCATGCTGCCTCTTCTCGCCAGGCTGCGAGGGCCCCGGCCGCATCCAGCGGGGTTTGCGTAATGTCGGACAAAACCCGCCCGTCGCGAAACCGGATCACTCGGCTGGCGAAGGCCGCCACGTCCGGTTCGTGGGTGACGACGATGATCGTCATTCCCTGTCGGTTCAGATCTTGGAACAAGGCCATGATTTCAAGGGAAGTTCTGCTATCGAGGGCCCCGGTTGGTTCGTCCGCGAGCAGCATCTTGGGATCGTTCACGAGGGCGCGGGCAATGGCAACACGTTGTTGTTGACCGCCGGAGAGCTGGGTTGGGCGGTGGTCCATGCGATCAGCAAGGCTGACATGGGTGAGGGCTGCTTCGGCACGCTTGCGACGCTCGCGACCAGAAACGCCGGCATAGACCATGGGCAACTCAACATTAGCGAGTGCTGTTTGGCGTTCCAGGAGATTGAACTGTTGGAAGACGAAACCAATCTTGCGATTGCGGACGGCCGCAAGCTGATCGGGCGAAAGCCCCGATACCTGCTCGCCATCGAAGGTATAGGTACCCGCGGTCGGCCGGTCGAGGCAGCCGATCAAATTCATGAAGGTGGATTTGCCGGAGCCTGAGGGGCCCATGACAGCGACAAACTCGTTGGGCTGAATGGCAACCGACACGCCGGCGAGAGCCGTCACGACCTGGTCGCCAAGGGAATAATGGCGAGCGAGATCGCGGGTTTCGATGAGCGCCATCAGAACATCCGGAAGCCAGAGCGGGGCGCGGTCGTCTGTCCCGGCGCCGGGCCGCCGCCCACGATGATGTCGCGACCCGGCTCAATTGCACCCGACATGACCTCGGTGAAGGCGCCGTCGGTTGCGCCAAGCCTTAGTGGCACTGCTTCGGCCTTGCCATCAGCACCCACCACAAAGACACGTCCGGGCTGGCCATTGGCACCGCGTTCGCCGCCGAAACGGGCGCGGATCTCCATGAAGCCAGCTTTCTGGGTCGGGTTCAAAACCGCATCGATACGCCCTGCGATTTGCTCGCGGATATCGCGGACCCGCTGGATGCGGGCATTGCGATCAAGAGCCGGATCGGAAAGTGCCGCGAACTGTGGCCGAGCCTCACTTAAGATCGCATCGACCCTCTCGCGTTGGCCGGGATCGAGTTGAAGCTCGGTTTTCACGGTGTCGATGAACTCGCGCATCATTTGACCGCCGCCACCCTGTCCGCCTGGTCCTCCACCGGGCCCGCGCCCGCCAGGACCGCCAAAGCCAGGACCTCCGCCGCCACCGACCGGCGGGCCAAAGGGGTTAGCCGCTTGTTGTTGCGCTGGCGCAGGTGTTGCCGGTGCATCACCCGCAGGACGCCAGCGAAGCGCTGCGTTAGGCACCCTGATCACATCCTCGCGCCGCTCGGAAATGATCCGGAGATTGGCGGTCATGCCAGGAAGTAGCTCCATGCGAGGGTTCTCGAAGGAGATCACAGCCGTGTAGATCACGACGTTCTGAATGGTCTGAGACCCCAGACGCACGAGCTTCACCCGGCCCTCGAAGTTCCGGTTCGGATAGGCATTGACCGTAAAAGTCACGCGCTGGTCGGGGCGAACCCGGCCAACATCGGCCTCGTCCACATTGGCGTAGATTTCCATGGAGCGAAGGTTTTGCGCCACGAGGAACAGCTCCGGCGCTTGGAGCGAGGCCGCCACGGTCTGACCGAGTTCAATCTGCCGCTTCACTACGGTGCCGTCGACAGGCGAGCGGATCTCCGTATTGGCGAGATCAACCTCGATCTGGCGGACAACGGCGGATTTCTGCGCGATCTGGGCGTCAATCGCGCCGATCTGGGCTTCATAGACCTTGAGGTTTGCTTCAATCGAGGCCTTGGAGGCCTCAGCGCTCGCAATCTGCGCACGGGCCGAATCCCGGCTGGCGCGCTGAGATTCGGCGGTCGCCCGTGAGGTGTCTAGGGTTGCTTGCGGGGTGAAGCCTCGCGTCGCCAATTCACGCTGGCGGCCGAAATTGCGCTCGGCATCGCCAAGCTGCGCCTCAACTTGGGCAAGCTTTGCAAGGGCATCCATGCGCGCGGCTTCCGCCCGCATCACATCCGCCTTTCCCTGCTCGATCTGTGCTTCCTGGACGAGCCGCATGGCGCGGATATTGGCGAGATCGGCCCGCGCGCCATCGAGTTTTGCTTTGACTTGGGTCGGATCGAGGCGAACGAGGACCTGACCCTCTTTAACTTCCGAATTGTAGTCGGCAAGAATCTGCAGAACCTGCCCCGACATCTGCGAGCCGACAACGACAGTCGAAAGCGGCGTAATGCTGCCGGTCGCGTTGACGGCCGCGACAATCTCACCGCGATCAGCCTTAGCTGTTCGCCACGCCGGCTGATCGGCGACCGCGCGGCTCGCTGGCCCCAAGGTCACGTACCAGGCCGCGATGCCGCCGAGCGCGATCACAACGGTGAGTATCAGCCAGCGACGCATGCGGCGCAAATCTCCGGTTCAGCGGTCAATTTAGCATGCTTCCCGCCGCAAATCACATGACCGATTGGTAACGTCTTTACTCGATACGGGCGCCGGAGCTGCGGATGATCTCAGCCCAGGAGACGAGGTCGGCCGCGACCTTCGCCTGAAGCGCCTCCGGTGTTGACGTGATCGGCTCAGCCCCGTTCTGAGCGAATTTCTCACGCAAATCGGGCATCGCGATGGCGCGTAGGGTGGCCTCGCGGAGACGCGTGATGATGGGCTGAGGGGTTCCTGCGACCGCAAAGAGCGCCACCCATAGCTCCGCGTCAAAGCCCGGCAAGACGTCCGCGAGCGGCGGGACATTTGGGATGATGGGCGCGCGCTGAGCCGTGCTGACCCCAAGCGGGCGAACCGCATTGCCTTGGAGTTGCGAGATGACCGAGGGCAGGTTTGCTGTTCCAATGGGGATATGGCCGCCGACAAGATCGGCGAGCATGGCCGCAACACCGCGATAGGGGATGTGTTTGATATCGACCCCAGCTCGCGACTTCAGCATTTCGGCTACGAGATGATTCAGGGTTCCGTTGCCGGCCGAGCCATAGGAATAAAAGCCCGGCCTTTCTTTGGCAAGCTTGATGAGTTCCGCTGTCGTTTGCGCGGGAAAGCTTGGATGCACGCAGAGCACAAGGGGCAACCGCGCCAGCATGGAAATGGCCGCATAATCCTTCAGCGGGTCAAAACCGGGATTGGGATAAAGGCCGGGATTGGTCACATGGCTGGAGGATGTGGTGACCATGATGGTTTGCCCATCGGGTGCCGCGCGTGAGGCTGCGGCCTGACCGATATTGCCGCCGGCGCCAACACGATTATCCACCACGAAGCGCTGGCCAAGGAGGTCCGTGAGCTTATCCGCAAGCAGGCGAGCGATCAGGTCATTGGTGCCACCGGCCGCTTGTGGCACGATGATGGTGACGGGGCGCGATGGCCACTCAGACTGCGCCAGGGCAGGCGCCGCCAATGTGGTTGCGAGACCCGAGAGGGCCGATCGCCGGGTGATGAGGGTCAAGGTGGCCTCCCTAGCCATTTGTTTTTTCAAAACACTCAACTGTCGTTGAGTCTTGCAAAAACAACCCGGTCGGGAAAGCCCATTCACAAATCTTCCGACGCCGCGTCTCACAGCCCAGCCCGGGCACGTCCTTCCGCGACAAGCTTGTTCGTGGCCGCTTCTATGGCCTCTTGCAGGCGGGCCGCAAACTCCTCCGGCGGGAGGTCGGCCGGCAGAGGGTCCAGGATTTCCATGACGAAGGGCCCGGGTTGGTGAGCCATGGTTCGACGCGCCCAGAAAAGCCCGGAATTGCAGGCGACCGGCAAGCAGGGGAGACCCAGTTCCCCATAAAGATGGGTCACGCCATAGCGATAGTCGGGAGGCGCATCGACCTTGCGCCGTGTGCCCTCGGGAAAGATGAGAATCTGGCGATTGTCTTTCTTGGCCACCTGTGCCCCGCGCGCGAT
>JBAWYY010000055.1:0-11190 GCA_037143285.1 Alphaproteobacteria bacterium
GATGGCCGGCTCGGCGATGCTGCTGCCGGAGATGCGCCACCTGTTCGCCGGGGTCGACGACGCCGACTCGCTGTCGTGGAACCCGCACAAGTGGCTCGGCACGGTGCTCGACTGCTCGCTGCTCTACGTCCGCGACGTGGAGCACCTCGTGCGCGTGATGTCGACGAACCCGTCGTACCTGCGCTCGGCGGTCGACGGCGAGGTGACCCAGTACAAGGACTGGGGCATCCCGCTGGGTCGACGCTTCCGCGCCCTCAAGCTCTGGTTCCACCTGCGCCTCGACGGGGCCGACGCCATCCGGGCGCGGCTGCGCCGCGACCTCGACAACGCGCGCTGGCTGGCGGCCGAGGTGGCGGCCGAACCTGGCTGGGAGGTGCTCGCCCCGGTGGCGCTCTACTTCTCGATCTTCCTGATCGCCGGCAAGTCCCACGCCTTCGCGGCACTGGGCGCCATGCTGCTCGGCGTCATCGTCACCGGCATCTTCGTCGCGGTCTCCATGACCGCCGGCGGCGGCGCCTGGGACAATGCCAAGAAGTATATCGAAGAGGGCCATTACGGCGGCAAAGGCTCTGAGGCCCACAAGGCCGCAGTGACCGGCGACACTGTCGGCGACCCCTACAAGGACACGGCAGGTCCTGCCGTGAACCCGGCAATTAAGATCACCAACATCGTGGCGCTGCTCCTGCTCGCCATGCTTGCTCACTGATCTCAACGTCTCTATCGAAAAGACCCCCGCGGGAGCGATCTCGCGGGGGTTTTGTTTTCTGATCCACCCAACGAGCCGGCTATGAACCTCTACCTGCGCCTCATCTGGACCCTGTTGCGCGCCTGGCGATTGCCGCCGCTGGCCGTGGGCGAGACCCTGACCCGTTCCATGCGGGTCTGGCCCAACGACCTCGATCTCAACGCCCATCTCAACAACGGGCGTTACCTCACGATGATCGATCTCATGCTGATCGAATGTTTCGTGCGAGCGGGCTTTGCGCCGGTTCTCCTGAAGAACGGCTGGCGACCCATGGCGGGCGGGTCCTTCATCACCTATCGGCGCGGGCTCTCGCCGTTCCAGCGTTTCGACGTGCGCTTCCGCATCGATGCCTGCGACGCCTCGTGGAACTATATGCGCTTTGAATTCATCACCGAGGGCAGGCTTCACGCGGCCGGCTACGTCAAGGGCGCCATTGTCGGCAAAGACGGGCTCGTGCCCAATGCGGTCGGCTATGCGGCGATGAACCTTGCGCCGCCGTCCACGCCGCTGCCGGACGCCGTCATCGGTTGGCTTGCGGCCGAAAAGGGCATCATGACGACGCCATGGGCCGAGGACACGCCAAGTGTCGCCGCGCGGGCCGAGGGCTGAGTTCGTTCAAATCGCTTAGGTGCGCGGTCCCGCCATGATCTGGCGGATGATATTGGCCTCTTCGCCGCCGGTCGGCGTCGTCCGGTTCAAGAAGTCGAACACGATGCCGTCCTGCAGGCCGTAATTGGCGACCCGCTCGACCCGACGATTGCCGTCGAAATAGACGGCCAGCACATTGCGCTCCACCGTGCGCGGCGGCTGCCAGAGCGCCGAGCGCTGCTGCTTCTCGCTGATGTAATAGAACACATCGCCATTGATGGTGGAGATGGAGGTGGGCGTGCCCAAAGCGACCAGCACCTGGTCCTGGCTGTTGCCGGGCTTCACCTGGCTCAACGCCTGCTCGGAAGGGATATAGCCACGGGTCAGGGTTTCGCTCGCGCCGCAGCCGGCCAAGCCGAGCGCTGCCGCAACCACCACCACTTGCCCGTAACGAAACACGCCGTCACGCATCTTTGTCATCCCCTTGGAGAAGCCACCGACCGACACCCCCGCGACACGCTGTCCGACAAGGATCCGTGACGCGGCATGGCGACCCTTGCGTCCCACGCAGGGGTCAAGTACCTCGCCATCAGGTATTTTTCAACCCGAAGGCCGCGCCACCGATGATCTTCGGTCTTTTCAAGCGTCGAGACACCGACGACACCATTCGTGACCTTTACGGCGTGATCGTGGCGCAAGCCCGCGATCCCGCCTTTTACACCGTCCATCGGGTGCCCGACACGGTGGAAGGTCGCTTCGAGATGATCGTCCTGCACCTGTTCCTGGTCCTCCATCGGTTGAAAGAGGAAAGCCCGGAGCGCCGCGTCATGGGGCAAGCGCTGTTCGACCTGTTCTTCCTCGATATGGATCGCTCACTCCGGGAGCTCGGCGTTGGCGATACCAAGGTGCCCGCCCGCATCCGCAAGATGGGCGAGGCCTTCTATGGCCGCACCAAGGTCTATGACGAGGCGCTGAACGGGGAGGATCCGAACGCGCTCGCTCAAGCCATTGCCCGCAATGCCATCGGCAAAGTCGATGCCGACGCAAGCGCACTCGCAAGCTATATGCGGGCCGCCGTCGCCGACCTTGCCGCCGTTCCCTATGAGACGCTGGCGAAAGGCCACTTGACCTTTCCCTTCGTACCAAAAGCCTGACCCTACGAGTGTGATCGATGGTCGATAATCTTCCCAAATGGGCCGTGACTCTCAGCGATGTCGGCGCCAGGGGCCGCAGCTTCACCCGCAACTCGCTATCGGCCGAGGACGCGAGCGCCTTCGCCGTCTGGCTGGGCGTGGAGGCGGTGGAAGCCTTCGCCATCGACGTCACGGTCACGCCCTATCGTGGTGATGGGCTCGCCGTCCGCGGTCGCGTTCAGGCCGATGTCCGCCAGACCTGTGTGGTGAGCCTCGAGCCCATGACCTCCCATCTCGATGAGGAGATTGAGGCGACCTTCCGCCCCGAGGAAACCCGCGCGCGGGCGCCGCTTGTGGATGATGAGGACGGGCTTGCCATCGATGCCAGCGCCGATGTGGACGACCTCCTGGTCGAGGGGCGGGTCGATATCGCCCAGATCGCGGCGGAGTTCCTCACCCTCGCCGTTGATCCCTATCCGCGCCGGCCGGACGCTGCCCTCGCGCTCCCCGATGATGGCGCGGCAGGGTCGCCCTTTGCAACTCTTGCGCGCCTGAAGAAAGACTGAGACAAGCCGCGCCGGCGTGCGGTCTTGGCAACAGGGCGCACCCTCGCTCCTTCGACCCATTGCCTAGCTCTTGTGCGGCGTTCATGAAACGCTATTGTCCGGCTCCATGCGGCATCAGGCCGCAGCATAGCCGCTCCACGCGGTGACTGAGGATACCATGGCCGCAACGGTGAAATTGGCGCTGGATGCAATGGGAGGCGACTTCGGTCCGACCGTTGTGATCCCTGGCGCCGAGATCGCACTGTCTCGCCATGCCGATCTTGAACTTGTGCTGGTGGGCGATGAGGCGAAGCTTGGGCCTCTGGTTGCCGCAAATCCGCGCGTCAAAGCCCGTTCCACCATCATCCACACCGATATCGCAGTACGCATGGACGACAAGCCGTCGAAGGCTCTGCGCTATGGTCGGCGCGTCTCGTCCATGTGGATGGCGCTTGATGAGGTGAAGCAGGGCCGTGCCGATGCCGCGGTCTCCGCCGGCAATACCGGTGCGTTGATGGCCATGGCTGCCTTCTCCTTGAAGACACTCGCCGACATCGAACGCCCGGCCATTGCCGGCTTCTGGCCGACGCTGCGCGGCGAATCGATTGTGCTCGATATGGGCGCGGCGATTGGCGCCGATGCCGAAGCGCTCGTGGATAAGGCTGTGATGGGTGCGGCCATGGCGCGCATCGTCTACGACATCCAACGCCCGACCGTTGGCCTCCTCAATATCGGGGTCGAAGAGGTGAAGGGTCTGGAGTTCATTCGCGAGGCCGGTGAAATTCTCCGCGCGGCGAACCTGCCCGGGCTCGATTATCGCGGCTTTGTCGAAGGCGACGATATCGGCAAAGGCGTCGTTGATGTGGTGGTGACCGAGGGCTTCACCGGCAATATTGCCTTGAAGACCGCCGAGGGCACCGCCAAGCAGATCGGCGAATATCTACGCTCAGCCATGTCGCGCACCTGGCGCGCCCGCCTCGGCTATCTGCTCGCCCGCAACGCCTTCACCATGCTGCGCGAGAAGATGGATCCGCGGCGCGGCAATGGCGGGGTGTTCCTCGGCCTCAATGGCATCGTCATCAAGAGCCATGGGGGCACCGACGCCACAGGCTTTGCCAGCGCTGTCGACATCGCCTACGACATGGTTCGTTACGACCTCCAAAGTAAGATCAGGGGAATGCTTGCGGATTATCGCGCCGCAAGGCCCACCGCACCGCCGATTGTTCCCGAGACCACTTCGTGACCCTCATTTCCGTTGTTCGTGGCGTGGGAAGTGCGCTTCCTGCCCGCATCCTCACCAATGCCGAACTGTCGGCAAGCGTCGACACGTCGGATGAGTGGATCGTCCAGCGGACGGGCATTCGCCAGCGCCATATCGCAGCCGAAGGTCAGACCACCGGCGACCTGGGCTTGGCGGCGGCGAAGGCAGCCCTTGCCCATGCGGGTCTTGAGGCCACCGACATCGACCTCATCATTGTCGCGACCTCAACACCCGACAACACCTTTCCCGCGACCTCGACCAAGATCCAGGCAGCGCTTGGCATCACCCACGGCGTTGCCTTCGACCTACAGGCGGTTTGCTCGGGCTTCGTCTTCGCGCTGTCCACCGCCGACAAGTTCCTGCGCTCCGGCAGCCATAAGCGCGCGCTGGTGATTGGCGCTGAAACCTTCTCGCGCCTCCTCGATTGGACCGATCGCACCACCTGCGTCCTCTTTGGCGATGGCGCAGGCGCCATGGTTTTAGAGGCGCAAGAGGCGGTCGGCGATCACCCGCGCGGCGTGCTCACGACCCATTTGCGCTCGGATGGGCGGCATGGATCGAAGCTTTATGTGGATGGGGGACCGTCCTCCACCGGCACGGTCGGCCATCTCAAGATGGAAGGCCGCGAGGTTTTCAAACATGCTGTGGGCATGATCACGGATGTGATGACGGCAGCCTATCAAGCAACTGGCACGAGTTCGTCAGATCTCGATTGGTTTGTGCCTCACCAGGCCAACAAGCGCATCATTGATGCCTCGGCCGAAAAGCTCAAAATTGCACCGGAAAAGGTGGTTACAACCGTTGATCGCCATGGCAATACCTCTGCCGCATCGATTCCATTAGCGCTTGATGTTGCTGTCAAAGACGGTCGGATCAAGCAAGGCGACCTAGTGATGCTGGAGGCCATGGGCGGCGGCTTCACCTGGGGGTCTGCCCTCATCCGTTGGTAACGATAGTGGGTTGTGCTGAAGAGAAAAATATTTTTGGGTTGACCTCTCCAGCGTCGACGCATTAGGAAAGTAAAATCAAACGTCTAGCGGGAAACCCGCAGTCGTAGTGCGTGATCCTTTGCGGGGGCTAAACATGGCAGGCAAGACGGTGACGCGTGCAGACCTCTGCGAGGCTGTGTACCAAAAAGTTGGCCTGTCTCGCTCGGAGTCGGCGGCTCTCGTTGAGCTCGTACTGAAAGAAATGATGGACTGCATTGAAGCGGGTGAAACCGTTAAATTGTCCTCATTCGGCTCCTTTGTCGTGCGCTCCAAGGGGCAGCGCATCGGCCGTAACCCTAAGACGGGAAAGGAAGTTCCCATCGCGCCCCGTCGCGTGATGGTGTTCAAGCCCTCCAATATTCTCAAAGCGCGTATCAATGGCGAGAGCGAAGAAGGCCTGAAAGATTAAGGCCGTCTTTACCTAGGGTCGGTTGCCCTATCGTCGCGAATCCGTCACTTTCATGACGCTTACGTGTCGTCATGGTGCGGAGCTCCCCGAACATGGATAGATGCGCGTGGACAAGGCCCCCGAAGCCTATCGCACGATCAGTGAGGTCGCCGAGGATTTAGACCTGCCGCAGCACGTGTTGCGGTTCTGGGAGACCCGTTTTGCCCAGATTAAGCCGATGAAACGCGGCGGTGGGCGACGCTATTACCGGCCTGATGACGTCGACCTGCTCCGTGGCATCCGCGTCTTGCTCTATGGCGAAGGCTATACCATCCGAGGCGTGCAGCGAATCATTCGCGAAAGCGGGGTGAAGGCGCTTCAAGCGCTCGGTCGCGGCGAGGGTCCGATTCCAACCGCCAAGCCGGGTGGGCCAGAGATTGTCGACCCGTCAGCACCCTTGCCGCCGGATGAGCCAATCGACGTGACAGGGCACGTGAGTCACGTGACGCCGCCGGTGATGGCGCAACGCAGCCGGGCAACGCCGCTCACGCCTGATCACCTCCGACACAGCGCCGTCCAGCAGCCCCCCGCATCATTCACCTCTCCCGAGCGAGACCAGAACGGGCGCGTGGAGCCCAGCTTGTTTTCGGTAACCGAGCCGCGCCCCGCGCCGAGCCCTTCGGCCCCGCCGCCTGCCGCCTCAGCCACGCCTGACATGATTGCCCCGGTACGCGCTCCTATTGCGCTTCGGCCGCTGTTTGATCCCTCGGAAGACGAGGACGATGGGGTAGGTGCGGTCGAGCCGCATGTGCCAGCAGCGATTCCGCCCGCACCGGCCGAGCGCCCCCAAGCGCGCATGGCACCGCCGGTGATCGCGCCGCCGCCTGAACCCGCCTATCGGCCGAGCCCTGCGGCTATGCCGCCCCTGCCGTCACGGGTGGATCCTGTGATCGCGATGCCGGAAGCTCGCTCCCCCGCGCCACAGCCCCAAGCGCCCGGCTTGTCGGTCGAGGATGTGCGCCGCCTTCAGGCGACGCTCTATGAGCTCGGCGAATGCCGCAAGCGCCTCGATGAGGCGCTGGGTCAGCGATAGCGCAAGATGAGAAGGTCGGGCTTAAGCGCCGACCATGACGAGCCAAGCCGGCTCTTGCATCACAAGCTTGGTCTTGATGCCAACAACGATCGCGGAGATCGTATTGCGCAGACCCTTTGACGCAGGCGCGACGTGGTCGGCCTTTTGAAGCACCAGATCAACCTGCGCAGGCGTCAGCCCGAACTCGCGGACGAGAAAGGCGACCGTTTCCAGTCGTGTTCGGCGGGCCTGCCGGCAATCCACCACCACATCCAGCATCGCCTGCATGGTGGCATCATCGAGTCGATTTGATTGGTCTGTCACTAACGCCAAGCCCCTGTTTCAACTCATATAGGGCGCAGAAAACATAATGCACGACCAGTACGTGGTTGTGCTTAGCGCGTCATGCGGGCGCACGAGATCAAGCACAATTCCATCAGCGCATGAGATGATGCCGAGCGTTTTCGATACTGAGATTTGAAGATATTGGTCGGAGTGCAGAGATTTGAACTCTGGACCCCTTGCACCCCATGCAAGTGCGCTACCGGGCTGCGCTACACTCCGACCGTGGCGCCGATTTAAGCCCTTTCGCGCCGCACCGCAAGGTGGCCCGGCGCGTGAATGGGGTTCGACAGCGCAAGACGGTTAGCAAGACCAAGACCGAAGATTAGGCCCATCAGCACCCAGAAATGGCGCCAGTGCTCGCTGTCGATAATGAAGCCCAGTACGGCCAGCCCGAAGAAGGCAGAGAACAACGTGATCGAGGTCTTCTGCCAGGGCGTGCGCTGGAAACAGTTGATGAGGCCGACAATGGTCGTCATGGCAACAATGGCGGGATAGGTGACGCCTGAAATCCATCCGCCTGCCATGAAGGAATTCAAATAGGCGTTGTGGGTATCTTCGGTGAAGCGGGACGCGAACTGAAGCGGACCGATGCCGAGGGGTTCTTCCAGCGCCAATTGCCAGCCGAAGATGTGGCGGCCGAAGCGGCCCATAGGGCCGGAATCATAGCTCTGCGACAGGTTCGCGCGCTCGCGCATGAGGGTCGCGACCGAATCCACCGACAAGAGCACGCCGATCAGGGTAGCAAACAGCAGGACGGCGACCATCACCAAGATGATGATGCGCAGCCGCTCGCGGGACGACTGGCTGGTCACGAACAAAAGAAACACCATCACCGCGCCGGACAAGGCCAAATGCATCCAGCCGCCGCGTGAGAAGGTGAGGAGCATGGCGCAGAGTGTCACCGCGAGCACGACGGACGCCTTTGCCATGGCCTTGAACGAGCCGGAAAAGAACACTTGGATCGCCACCAGCATGGGCGCGATCAGAAAGGGCGCAAGCACGTTCGGGTCGTTGAACGTGCCCTTGGCGCGGCCATAGAGCGTGAAGAGGTCAAAAGCGCCGGGCACGAGGCGGAAATAGCCGATGATCCCGCAGAGCCCGGCCAGCAGGGCCGCCGCCGTCCAGCCGCGCATGATGGCATTGATGCGCCGTTCGGTATTCTCAGTGACGATGGCGGCAAAGAAGATTGCGGTGACCGCGAGATACCAGGAGACCAATGTCCAGGTGAGCACCTTCTTCTGCCAGAGCACGGCAACAGACGAGATGCTCAAGCCCAGGCAATAGACGACCAGGATGAAGGCAAGCGGCATATGGACGGGCCGCAGCAGGATCGACCCGGAGCTCATGAAGACGATGACCGCGATGAGCACGCCGACTTCGTAAGGGGAGGGCTCGGCGATCACCAAGGCGCTGCCAAGCAGCGTCATCCACAGGATCATCAGGCGAAAGCGCTCACCCGGCGTATCGATGGTGACGAGCGGATGGCGCGCCGGCGCGACTGCGCGCCGACGAGGCGAGGCGGCAGGGTCGAATGAGCCCGCCGCGACGCTCAATATGCGCTCTCCTTATGGGAGGCGAGCGAGAGCGGCGTGCGCGCGAGAATATAGAGGTCGAACAGGATCGACCAATTCTCTATGTAATAGAGGTCGTGCTCAACGCGGCGCTGGATCTTGTCGGAGGTGTCGGTCTCGCCGCGCCAGCCATTGATCTGAGCCCAGCCGGTAATGCCGGGCTTCACCTTGTGGCGAGCGAAATAGCCGTCGACCACGTCATTATAGAGCTGGTTGGCGGCCTTGGCATGCACCGCATGGGGGCGGGGACCCACCAGCGAGAGATCGCCGGAGAACACCACGTTGAACAATTGCGGCAGTTCATCGATGGAGGTCTTGCGGATGAAGCGGCCAACGCGGGTGACGCGCGGATCGTCTTTCGTGACGAGTTTGGACGCGGTTGCATCCGCCATATCCGTATACATCGAGCGGAACTTGAAGACCTCGATCATCTCATTGTTGAAGCCGTAACGCTTCTGCCGGAAGAACACCGGACCCTTGCTGTCGAGCTTCACGGCGATGGCGGTGGCAACGAAGATGGGTGCCAGCGCGACAAGCGCGCAGAAGCCAACCACCTTGTCGAAGATCCACTTCATCACGACGTCCCAGTCCTGGATGGGCTTGTCGAAGACATCGAGGACCGGGACATTGCCGATATAGGAATAGGCGCGGGGGCGGAACCGGATCTTAGCGGTATGGGCCGAGAGCCGGATATCCACCGGCAAGACCCAGATTTTGCGCAGCATTTCCAACACGCGGCTCTCCGCCGAAATCGGCAGCGTGACGATGGCGAGATCGACGCGCGAGCGGCGGGCGAATTCGACGAGATCATCGACCGTGCCGAGCTTCGGCACATTGGCGGCATGGGAGGGCGAGCGATCATCATCGCGGTCGTCGAAAATGCCGCAGACCGTGACGTCGGTGTCGACCTGGGCCTGGATCGAGCGGATCAGTTCTTCCGCCGGCTCGCCGCCGCCGACAATCACGGCGCGACGCTGCAAGCGCCCGGCGCGCGACCAGCTTCGAACGGTATGAGCAAGGACTCCGCGCATGATGACGAGCGTCATCAAACCGAAGACATACCAGGAGCCGAGCCAGAAGCGCGACAAGTCATCGCCGAGCTTCAGGAAGAAGGCGGCGGTCAGCGCAATCAGGAACACCAGGGTCCAGGCGGTGATGAGGCGCGCGACCTGGGTAATATGGGTGCGGAAGACGTGGACGTCGTAGAGCCCTGCGGCCTGGAAGGCGAAGAAGGCCAAGAACGCCACGGCGAAGAGGCCAAGGGTCGAGGCCCATTGCATGCCATAGGTCGGGAACACCCAGCCCATATAAATGGCAGCGCCAATGCTGAGGATCACCATGACCTCGGCGACCCGCAGGATGCCGCCAAGCACGACCGGCGAATAAGCCGCACCCACGGTTTCGGCCGCGATCTTTTGCGCGAGTTCGGACAATTGCCGCGGCGGGGATTGGGGCGCAGCGCCTGCGCCGCCCATGGTCCCGACAGCCGCACCATGCTGCGCCGTCGCAGCCTTGATCATGTCCCTGACCGAGATTTCGATCATCTGCCCAATCCATGTCTTGGGGCGCGCCAGAGCACGCCGATAAAGTCGGCTGGGAGATTACCGTCTCAATCCTTGCGAAAGCTTTTATGAGGTGAAGAAGCCGTTAAATTTAGCCGCTCTTCTGGCGGTGATGTCACCGCGCGGCCAAGGCCTCGCCATAGGCGGAAAGCACGCCGTCGGTCATGACGGTAACGGAGAACTCCGCACCAATCCGGGCTTTTAGGCGCGCGGCGGCCTCAAGGCTCGGCTCGGCATCAGTGAGCTGGCGGGTGATCGCCTTTGCGAGCGCGCCCGCATCATCGGCGGGGATGAGGAGGTTCCGATCAGGCCCAAAAATCTCGCCGATCCCGCCAACGGCGGTTGCGATCACGGGAAGGCCCGCTGCACCCGCCTCCAAGACGACATAGGGCAGCGATTCCGCCCGCGATGGCACCACCATCACGCGGCCCATGGCAAACGCCTGGCGGGCGGGGAGGGCGCCTGGAAAGCGGATTTGGTCTGCAAGGCCGGCCGATGTCACCTGCGCTTTAAAGCTCTCGGCATCGGGGCCGGCGCCAACCAATGTCGCGGTCACTGAGCGTCCGGCCGCTTTCAACTGCGCGATCGCGGCAATCAGCACATCGACGCCCTTGAGTGCGCGCAACTCGCCAACGAACAGGAGGTCGGTCGCGTCGCTTGCCTGCGGCACGGGCACGAATTCCTCATCCGATACGCCGTTATGAACCACCTTCACCGTGCCCTTGGGCTCGCAAACCTTGGAGCGGAACGTGTCGAGGCCATATTGGCTCTCGAACAGGAACAGGTCGGTGCGCCCGCTCAACACCTGTTCCAGCGTCAGATAGACGAAGCCCACCGGGGTCGAGCGCGAATAGTGCAAGCTGCCGCCATGGGGGGTGTAGACCTTCAGCCGCGAGCCGCCGACGAGGCGCGCATAGGCGCCGCCCTTAGCGCCATGGCCGTGCACCACATCCACCGCGCGATCCGCGAGATGGCGGCTGATCGCTCGGCC
>JBAWYY010000056.1:0-11059 GCA_037143285.1 Alphaproteobacteria bacterium
AGGTCAGATAGGTGCGCGCGAGCGACCCATCGCGATCGGACCGGTCGACCTCGCCGAGCAGGCGCTGGAACTCCTCGATATAGCGATCAACGGTATCGCGGAATTCGGCATCGCGGCCGTAGCGACGCTTAATCTCGTCAAAGGCTTGGGCGCCCTGCACCGAATAGAGGCGGCGCGAGAACACATTGCGTTCGCCCCGGCGCCAACGGTCCCAGAGCTCGGCGACAGCGTCATGATCGACCATGCGGGCGATGTCGGTCGACAGGGCGTCGAGGCTGTCGAGCGAGGTTGCGGCAGGCGCGCGGCGGGCGGCGGGTGCTGCCGGACGGAGCGGTTCGCCACGGGCATCATCGGTTGAGGCGCGGGTCAGGAGATCCGACAGCCAGCCCCGATCGGTTGAGGTGCTCGGGCCGCGGGGCGCCTCACGGCGCGGGGCGGGTTCGGCCACGCGACGCGGTTCCACCGGGGGCTCGACCGGGCGACGGGCCGGCTCAGCGCGGGCAAAATCGGCCCGAGGCGGCAGGTCGAGCGAGGCCGCGCGCGTCAGCGGCGGGATATCGTCGCGAACCGCCCGGCGGGCCGGTGCGGCGACGGGTGAGGGCTCCACCACGTCATAAGCACGGCCGGATTTCGCGACGATGTCGTTCAGTTCGGCGAGCGCCTTGATCTGGTCGGCGACGACGCGGCGCATGGCGGCGGCGTTCTCTTGGGTCTCACGCGGCATTTCGGTGAGGCCACGGGCAAGTTCCGAGCGGGTCTGGCTCAATTCGCGCTGGATGTCGGAGGACATATCGCGCAAGCCGCCGGTGACTTCGCCAAAGCGCGTGGTCGCGTCTTTGAACAGCGAGTTCATCTCGGTCATGGCCTGCTCATAGGCCTGGCGCAGCACGGCGGCGGTGCGCTCGCGCTCCTTGCCGGTCGTCATGCGCAGGGTTTCCGCCTGGGCGGTGATGGCGGCCGTGGTCTGGCTTGTCGATTCGACCAGCACCTGGCCAACTTCGCGGGCCCGGGCTTCGGCTGAGGCAAGATTGTCCTCAAGCAGACCCGCAAAGCTCTTCAACAGGCTGTCCATGTCCTCGGCCTTGGTCGAGAGACCGGCCACCAGTTCGTCGAGCGCGCGGCGGCGTTCGTCGAGGCTGATGTCGAGCCGCTGATGCATCTCGTCGATGGCGCGCGCAGCCTCTGCCAGCACGCGCGACTGACCGTCCATGCGGTCGGAGAGGGTCGCCACATCGCGCAGCACGGTGCCCGCGACATCCTTCAGCGCGCCAACCTGGGTCGACATACGGTTGGTCGAGCTGTCGGCCGCCGAAGTCACCGCGTCGATGGTGCCGTGGAACTGGTCGATCCGCTTGCTCAACTCGCCATGGAGCACACCAAGATTGACCTCGGCACGTCCGGCGATCTCGCGGAGCGCCGCATTGGCTTCGGTGAGACGAGCGAGCACGGTACCGACGTCGCCTGAGAGCTGAACATTCGTCGCGGACAATGCGTCGACTGCAGCCTTCGAGGTGGACTGGATGTTGTCGGACACCGCGTTCGAGGTGGCAGCAAGCGCTTCGACGGCCGCCTTCGAGGTCTGGTCGATGGTTTCGGTGACCGAGTTGGAGGTTTCCGTCAGGCTGCGGGTGATATCGATGCCGGAGTCGGACAGCGCACGGGTGATCTCCGCGCCCTTCTGTGCCAGCACATCAGCAATCGTTGCGCCGCGCGTCTCGATGGCACGCACCACCACGTCGCCGACGCGGCTGACTTCGCCGCTGATGGCGTGACCGCTGGTGGAGAGCGCCTGCACGAGGGCGCCGCCTTTGTCGTCCAACAAGTTTGCGAGTTCGGCGGAACGCGAACCGAGCACCGCATTGATCTCGCCGACGCGGCTCGACAGCCCGCCCAGGACATCGCGGGAGAGGGAGGAGAGCGTCTGCTCGACTTCGCTTGCGCTTGTTTTCAGCGAAGCGGTGACGGTTGCAACCTTGGCCTCGAGTTCCTCGGCCATATGGGTGCCGCGCTCGTCGAGGGCGCGTGAGACAGTGTCGAGACGGCCGACCACAACTTCTTCGAAGCGGGCGACGCGGGTGTCGAGGGTCTCGGCGACTTCCATCGCGCGGCCACCGAGGGTGGCGTTGATCTCGTCGGCCTTGTTGGCGAGCGTCTCTTTGATCTCGTCGGCCTTGAGCTCCAGGGAGGCGGTGAGTTCACGGCCGCCTTCGCCCAGCACCCGCGACAGTTCGAGGGTGCGCGAAGCGAGCGTGGTGTTGAGCGCCTGAGCACGGCTGTCGAGGGCCTGATCGATACGGGCAATCCGGCCATCAAGGGCGTCGGCAAGCTCGGTGGTCTTGGTCGAGACCTTGTGGTCGAGGACGGCGATTTCCGAGCGGACGGCCTCGGTCATGCCGGCCGCCGCATCGGCGACGCGGTCGGAGATGTCGGCGCCAACCCGATCAGAAACCGTGCGCAGCGTCTCCACATGGACGCGCATTTCGTCGGTGAAGCGGGCGGTGGTGCCGCCGAGTTCCGAGGCGAGCGCCGAACCGTGCACGGTGACGATATGTTCGAATTCGCCGAGGCGTGCCTCAACCTTGTCCACGAGCGCGCGGGTGTCGGTGCCGATGCGATCGGCAAGCTCGCTGCCCTTGACGCCGACGGTGTTATCGAGGGCGGCAAGATGGCCTTTGAGCTGGCTATCGAGCAGCGAGGTGTGCAGAGCGACCGTGTCGGCGAAGGCCGCCGTTTGGGTCGTCACCGCCTCGCTGAGCGCAACAGTGTGGGTCGCAATGGCATCCCCAAGGGTCGCCGAATGGGCGGCAACCCGGGTTTCAAAGCCCGAGGTGTGGCGGTTGATCGCCTCGTCAAGGATGGCCACGTTCTGGCCGATGCGCGTGACGATCTCATCGCCGCGCTCGCCCACTTGGGCTGCCAGGCTTTCGGCGGTCTCGCGCAACTGGTCGCCCACGCGGGTGCCCTTGGCGCCGATGGCATTGGCCACTTCGATGCCGATGGTGCCGATGCGCTGGGTCAGGTCATTGCCTTGTGTCGCAAGGGCTGCGAGCACATCGGTGCCGGCAAATTCGATTTCGGATTTCACGCCGGCCACGCGCTCGGCAATGGCCGTCGTCACCGTTTCGCCGGTAGCGGCCAACGCGGTTTGAACGTCGTGGGCCTTCTCGGTCAGGCTCTCAACCACTTGAATGCCGACCTCGCCGATCGCGGCCTTGGCGTCGCTGGTGCGCGCCGCAATGGCTTCAGCGATGAGCGTGCCGGTTTCGGCCAAGCGCTTGTCGAGTTCGGCGCCATGGACGGTGACGGTGTCGTGTAGCTTGTCGCCGGTGGCCGCAATGCGCTCGGCCAAGGCATCGCCGCGCTCGCCGATGACGGACGCGACCACGTCGCCGGTCGCCTGGATCTTGTCGACCACGTGGGTGCCGTGAGCCTCAAACGAAGCGACCAGCGACTCGGAGGTCTCTGCCAAGCGGGTGGCGATCGCCTGAGTGTCCGTGTCGAGCGTCACGATGAGCCGATCGCTGACCTGGCTGAACGCCGACGTGATGGCATTGGAGCGATTTTCCAGCGTCGAGCTGAGGATCTCGGTGGTCGCTTCGAGCGATGCGGCGAGTTTGTCGCTGGTCTCGCTGAAAGCGGTCGTGATGGCGTTGCCTCGAACTTCCAGCGTCGAGTTAAGCGTTTCGGCGGTGGCTTCGAGGGTCTCAGTGATGTCACGGGTACGATCGCCCAGGGTCTGGGCCATGGACGCGGTCGAATGGTCGATGACCTCGGCCAGAACCCGGCTCTGATGATCAAGAGTGGTAGCGAGCGCCGTGGTTGAATCGTTAAGCCGACCTTCGATGAGCGCGACTTCGCCCTTCAAGGTCTCAGCGACATGCTCACCCGATTGTGCCAGGCTATGCGAGACATAGGCACCGGTGGTGGAGAGAAGTTCCGCGACCTCATTCCCCTTGGCGGCCATTTGGCCCACCATGGTTTCGCCGGCGCGGCCAAGCGCGATGGTGATCTGCTCTGCCTTTTCGCCCAGCGTCACGGTCACGCGGCTGCCCGCGCCGTCGATGCTGCGGGTCAGATTGGTGGCGGCTTCGGCCAAATTGGTGGTGAGGGTCTCGTGGGCGCCGGTGATGGCTCCCCGCACACGCTCGGAATTGGTGACGATTGCTTCGCGCTGGGTGACCAGCTCTTCGATCAAAGCGCGGATGCGCAGTTCGTTGTCGTTATAGGCGCGCTCAAGAGAGGCAACCTCGTTGTGGACGAGGGTTTCGAGTTCGCCCGCGCGTGCCAAGGCGCGCTCAACGCCATCGCCCATGGCTGCCACCTCGCGGCGGATGGCGTGGCCAACCGACACGACAGATTCGCGCGCGATGCTCTCAGGTTCTGCGAGGCGAATGGCGACTTCGCCCAAGCCGCGGGCAACCAGACGCATTTCCTGGGTCCGGCGCACCATGGCACTCATGATGAAGAAGAAGAACACCGGCACGAAGAGGGCTGCCAAAAAGGCGAGAACGGCCGGCGAGGTCCAGCTCAATGCGTCGAGGGCGACGAGTTGGGAGCCGAGCACCAGACCGAGGCCGAGCCAGGCGATGGACACAAACGCGGCCATCCAGAACGGCCCGGTGGAGGGGCGTTGCTGCAGGCTTTGGAGGAGTTGCGCGATATCGCGACGGTCGTCGTTCGCGGGCGGTTGAACCGGCGTCACAATGGGCTCAGGCCGCGTGGTCTCGGGCCGGCGCGCATCGGCGAAGAGGTCATCGTCTAATTTGATAGAGGAGGCAGGCGTCGCCGTCATTGCGCTGTCAGAAGCGCGCGCTTTCGTGTCTCCGAGCTTCGGCGAAGAGCTGAGACCGTCGCTTGCCGAGGCGCTGATATCGCCGAGCTTAGGCGAGGCCTTGGAGCCGGGAGAGCCCTTGGTATTGTCTTCTTGAGCGAGGTTGAGAGCGTCCTGGATCGCGGCGAGGGCTGCCTCGGCCGGGTCCTGAATTTTCTTCGGTGTATTCGCCATAGTTAGACCTCGCATACCCACAAACGGGTCGAAGTGCTGGGTCGGGACCCATCGCTCGAAATGCTCCCGGGCCTCCGGGGGACATTTCAACCGAGGGACGACCGCAGATCGCCGCATCGTTAATCTATCGGTGACGATGCTGGAAAGGAACCACCTTAGGCGTCAGACTGAGAATATCGTTAACGGGTTAGAAACCATGTCCCACAGGAAAATAGCGCCTTCAGCGGGTGACGCAGGGTCAAAAGCCGCTGCGAAAGTGACTCCGGCCCAGCGCGAATGGCTTGCGCGTGGCCTTACCCAGGCCGGTGGCAAGTTGCCGCTGTTTGATCTGAATGGTCGCGAGGTTCCGAAATCGACCATTCGTGCTTGCCTTGCCGCAGGGCTTGCGGAACCTTGGTTTGCGAACCCTACCAAGCCCGATTGGCTGGTCTGCCGGCTGACCGAGGCGGGGCGGCTGGCTGCAAAAGCAAGGTCCCGGTAAGGCTGTCCCGTAAGACCCGGTCAACCCCGTCCAACAATGTAACTGGATTTACCCGGTCGCATTAACCTCTGATTCCGTAGCGGCAGTCATCATGACTTCCAGGGACGAGCGGAAGGCAAAGGACCTCGCCGCCGTAAGAACAGGGATGATGACCATGACGCATTCTCACGCTCAAGACGCCGCTGGCCGGCCCGTTGATCTTGTCCATTTGTCGCGCCAGACCTTAGGCGACCGCGAATTGGAGCGCGAAGTCTTAACGCTGTTCGAACGCCAGTCGATCACGATGATCCAGCGTTTGAAGCATGCGACCACCGCCCGCACCTGGGCAGAAGCGGCCCACACCTTGAAAGGCTCCGCTCGTGGGATCGGCGCCTTTGCGGTGGCGGAAGCGGCCGAACGGGTTGAGATGGACCAGATCGATCATCTCTCCACCGACTCCTGGCAAGACCTTGCCCGTCTCGAGGCAACGGTGACTGAGACCAACCGCTTCATTGCGGAACTGCGCGCAGCCTGAGGCACTGGCGCCGCGCGCTGCGACAGGCTATGGAGCGGCCGAAATCGGGGTGAAATCGTGAGGGGCTTAGCCTGTCTCGCTCTTCGCTCCCCTATCGGCCGATTAGTCCTGGCCCTGTACCACGCGCGGATTGTTGTCTCATGCCTCAGATCACTTTCGTCGACCATGCCGGCGCCCGCCGCACCGTAACCGCTGAGACCGGCGCCACGGTGATGGAAGCTGCGATCAAGAACGCCATTCCCGGCGTTGTGGCTGAATGCGGTGGCGCCTGCGCCTGCGCGACCTGCCACGTCTATGTGGATGATGCCTGGAAGGCTGTGACGGGCGAGCCCTCGCATATGGAAGAGGACATGCTCGATTTCGCCTTCGACGTGCGTCCGAACTCCCGCCTTTCGTGCCAGATCCGCGTCACCGCGGCCATGGACGGCCTCGTTGTGACGACGCCGGAAAAGCAGGGCTAACTAGCGCTCTCGCCGGCGGGCTCGTCCCCCGACGCACTTAGCGCACCATGACGCTTCCCTGACGGTCGCAGCCTCGCTAAAGGGGAGGCTTGCCCCTGTTCGGATTGAGCTGATGACCCCCATTTCCACCGATTGCCTGATCATTGGCGCGGGCCCCGTCGGGCTGTTCGCGGTGTTTGAACTCGGCCTGCTCGATATCAAGGCCCATGTGATCGACATCTTGCCGAAAGTCGGCGGCCAGTGCGCTGAGCTTTATCCGGAAAAGCCGATCTACGACATTCCCGGCTTTCCGATGGTCACTGGCCAGGCGCTGGTCGACAATCTGATGAAGCAGATCGAGCCGTTCAGCCCGGAAATCCATCTCGCCGAACAGGTCGAGGCGGTCGAGGTTCTCGGCACGCCCGAGGCGCCCTTGTTCCGCGTCACGACCGACGCCGGCACCGTCTTCGAGACCAAAGCGGTCGTGATCGCGGCCGGCGGCGGCTCGTTCCAGCCGAAGCGCCCGCCGCTTGCCGGCATTGAGGCCTATGAGGGCAAGAGCATCTTTTACGCTGTGCGGCGCATGGATGACTTCCGCGACCGCGATGTCTTCATCGTCGGCGGCGGCGATTCAGCGCTTGACTGGGTGTTGAGCCTGCAGCCGATCGCGCGGTCGCTGACCCTCATGCATCGCCGCGATGAGTTCCGCGCAGCCCCCCATTCGGTCGAGCAAATGCGGGCGCTGGTGGCGGCCGACAAGATGAAGCTCGTGTTCGGGCAGTTGCAGGGGCTTGAGGGGACGGCACCGGATCTTGCGAGCGTCACCTGTCGTGGCCTCAACAATGAGACCTTTTCGGTGGCCTGCGACCGCATGCTGCCCTTCTTCGGGCTCACCATGAAGCTCGGCCCCATCGCGCAATGGGGGCTGAACCTCACCGAGAACCTGATCGCGGTGGATACCGAGAAATTCGAGACCTCGACGCCCGGTATCTTCGCGGTCGGCGATATCAACACCTACCCCGGAAAATTGAAGCTGATCCTCTCTGGTTTCCATGAGGGGGCGCTGATGGCCCAGCGCGTTCACCGTTACGTTTATCCGGATAAGCGCCTGTCGTTCCAATACACGACCTCATCCTCGAGCCTGCAGAAGAAGCTCGGGGTCGGCTAAGGCATTCGATGTCGTCAGAGCGCTTCGGCGTCCACCGGCTGCGCCGCGAGCTTTTCCACAAGACTTGCGTCTTTGATCGCGTGAAAGCCGTCAACGCCGGCCTGGGCCACGCCAAAGCCGCCGGCGCGATGGGAGAATGTCACGTCAGCGGTATCGCGTGAGGCTGGGCGGCACATGATCGCCTGGATCGCGTTGCGCTGAATGGTGCGCAGGCTCTTGCGCGGGCGCGTTTGCAAGACAATCGCACGCCGTGAGGTGAGGCCGTAGACGGTTGCCCGCGCATTGCGATAGGCGCGCACCGGCTCAATCAACAGGCCCGCACCCAAGATCAAGGTCGGCAGGCCCAAGGCGATCACCAGCCAGGGCGAGATCGTGGTGATCTGACGAGCCGCGAGATTGCAGCCGACGACTTCAGCGACCAGGGTCGCGACCACAATCGCCGCCCCGATCACGCCCACAAGCCCTGCGCGGGAGGCCGCAAAAGCAAGCGGATCCGGCCGCCCGCACCAGAGCAACCGCTCGTCGGGGCGGATATGGCGGCTTAAGGCTGCGAAAGCGATCATATCCATCCGTTGAGCCTGCCCTTTGCGCCGGTGGTCGCGCCATTGGGGCGAGCGCGTATCGGCCTCATTCCGCAGGTGAGGGCTGCGGTGAGAACACGGTTTCGCCGCCCGGCATGGGACGGGCAGGCACAAGGCGCGCAAGGGTGATGGAGACGCAGGCAAAAGCCGCCCCGATGATGAAGACGGCCGGCGGCGCGATCATCCAGACCGAGCCGAGGATCACCGGGATGAGTACCGCCATGATGTGGTTGATGGAGAAGGCAACGCCTGCCTGGCTCGCCATATCTTCCGGCGCGCCGATCTTCTGGAAATAGGTTTTGATGGCGATCCCGAGCGTCACCGAGATGCCGTCGACGCAGAAGAGGATGGCGGCGAGCCAGCGCAGCGAGGTGTCACCGGTGGAGGCGCAGAGCGCATAGCCGAGGAACACGACCACCAGGAGCACGTTCTCGCCCGTCAGCGACCAGCGCTCGCCATAGCGCGCGATCAGCCAGCCGAGGCGTGGCGCCAGCACCATGTTCACGCAGCAATTGATTAGAAACAGGAAGGCGATATCCGCGACCGTGAACTTGAAGATCGAGACCAGCATGAAGCTCGCAAAGACCACGAAGACCTGGCGGCGCGCGCCCTGCAGCATGGTCAGCGCATAATAGAGCCAATAGCGGCGGCGCATAACGAGCGTCTTGGTCTGCGGGACGGCCTCGACATAGCGCGGCAGCAGGAGCGCCAGCACGATGGTCGCGCCCATCGTGAAGAGCCCCGCGATCAGGAAGGCGGTTTGGTAGGAGATGGTGAGCACGGAGAAGGCGAGGATCACGCCACCATAGGCGGCGAGCTGCGCCATGGCGCCGACGGACACGATGCGGCCGAGATCGACGGGCGCCGTGCGCTTGTCCAGCCATTGCAGCGCCAGCGACTGGTTCATCGTCTCGTAATAGTGGAAGCCAAACGACATGATCAGCGTGGTGAGATAAAAGCCCCACAGCGTCGGCACATAGCCGGTGGCAGCAATGGCAAAGCCTTGAAGGAAAAGGGCGATCAGCGCGAGGTTCTGCTCGCGCACCACCATCAGCCAGAGCACGGCGGTGAAAGCGAGAAGGCCGGGGATCTCACGGATCGACTGTTGCCAGCCGATGTCGCGGCCGGTCGCCCCGATGATCTCGACGCCGAAATTGTTGTACATCGCCATCCACGCCGCAAAGGACAGTTGCATCGCGGCCTGCGCGATCATCAGCCAGACGACGGGGGTCTTCCAGCTGTCAGCCGGGTGGGCGGGGGCCATGGCATGGTCTCTACGACGATGTCAGCGACATCTGCCACTGGCAATCAAGCGGGAATTCAAGCGGTGACCATGTCGAGATGCGCGCGCCGGGTCAATGGAGCGGCTAGCAAGGGTCGCATGCACCGCAATGCTTCGTTTTTGCTGCAAATGGGCTCATGAAGGGGCGCTCACACCAGCGGGACGGGGATAATGACCACCAGCACGAGCGGGGATAGACCGCTTGCTGCGGTTGCGGTCCAGACCGCGTGCTTCACGCTCATCTCGGCCAATGACGCCATCATAAAGGTGCTGGTGGCCGAGGTGCCGTCTTGGCAGGTCATGGCCATGCGCTCGTCTTTGGCGCTTCTCTTCCTTACCCCGCTGATCGTCTATCGCCTGAACCAGGGCACGGGCCATTTGCGGACCTCGCGCCTTCCCATGCATGCGATGAGGGCGATCCTCTCGGCAGTCTCGATCTTCACATATCTTGAGGCGCTGCGTGTTCTCGACCTGCCGGTGGCGACCACCATCCTGTTCATCGCGCCCTTCTTCGTGGTGGCGCTCTCCGCGCTGATGTTGCGCGAGCCCGTGCCGATCAATCGCTGGATTGCCGTCATCATCGGCTTTTGCGGGGCCTTGGTGATCCTGCAACCCGGCCCGACCGGAGTGTCGACCGCCATGCTCCTCATGGTCGTGTCGGCTGCCACCTGGGGCGCGACCATGGTGATGATGAGAGACCTGTCGCGGACCGAAAGCGACCTCGCGGTCATCGTCTATTTCAACATTTTCCTGGTCGCGATTTCCGCAAGCTTTGCCGTGCCGACCTGGCAGCCCGTCTCAACCACCGCGCTCGGCATGATCGCTGTTGTTGCCGGTCTTCAGCTCATCTCCCAGCAATTGATGATGATCGCCTTTCGGCTTGCGCCGGCCTCGGTCGTGGCACCCGTTCAATATGTGCAGCTCCTGTGGTCAGTTGCAGCGGGCTGGCTGATCTTTGGGGTGTGGCCGGCAGGTTCGGTGTGGCTAGGGGCTGCCATCATCGTCGCGAGCGGGCTCTATCTCATCTGGAGTGAGCGCGCCTGAGCGACCTTCCCTTGTCGGGACGCGCGGCGGGTGGTACACGCCGCACAACCCTTTTACCCCGCAGATCCTTTGACGCGCGTCGCGCGCAGGGCAACGGCGGGTGACAGCGAGGACCGCTCATCCATGGCGAAGGAAGAAAGCCTTACCTTCGAAGGCGTCGTAACCGAAGTTTTGCCTGACGCACGTTTCCGCGTCACCATCGATAATGGCCATGTGATCGTGGCCTATACCGCCGGCAAAATGAAGAAAAACCGCATCAAGACGCTGGTCGGCGACCGCGTTACGGTGGAAATGACCCCCTACGATCTTGATAAGGGGCGCCTAGTGTTCCGCCACAAGTCCGATTCCGGGCCGCGCCCCAGTGGTCCGCCGCGCCCGCGTCCCGGCGGCCCGCGCCGCTGATCGGCCAGTTTCCCGCTGATCGCGCCTTGCCTGATTGGAAGGCAAGGCACACATCTCCCGCGGGGCAGGGCATGCCTCATCGGAGGCGGCCATGCGGCGCTTGATTCTGTTGCGTCACGCAAAATCCGACTGGCCGGAAGGC
>JBAWYY010000057.1:0-11019 GCA_037143285.1 Alphaproteobacteria bacterium
GACGGCCTCAACCAGCGCATTTCGGCCGCCGACCAGCGCGAGCGTCTCGACAACGGCGTCTCCAGCTTCTTCGTCCGCATCAATGGCGGCGTGATCAAGCTGACCGAGATCGCCTCGGCCAATGCCACGGGGCAGGTGATCTTGCCGCCCTCGACCACCGATGTGGCCGCAGCCGGCCGCTGGGACGTGTTCCGGGTGATCCAGCCCGAGGCC
Source organism: Alphaproteobacteria bacterium (assembly GCA_037143285.1). GTDB lineage: Bacteria > Pseudomonadota > Alphaproteobacteria > Rhizobiales > Phreatobacteraceae > Phreatobacter. The sequence continues at coordinate 214 of JBAWYY010000057.1, forward strand.
AATCGCCGCATCGCCGATCGCGAGATCGTCTATCTGGAATCGCTGCGTGAGCGCGGCCTCGTCGAGCGCAAGATCTCCCGCGAGTTCTTCACCGGCGGCGCCTCCCGCGAACCGGAAATTGCCGGCGTCTGGGTGGCAATCGTCGGCTCGTTCATCACGCTCATCATCACCCTGTCGCTGTCCTTCCCCATTGGCGTCGCTGCTGCGATCTACTTGGAAGAATTCGCGCCGAAAAACCGGATCACTGAGGTGATCGAGGTCAATATCAACAACCTCGCCGCCGTGCCCTCCATCATCTTCGGCCTGCTTGGTCTTGCCGTCTTCCTCAATGTCTTCGGCATGCCGCGCTCAGCGCCCATCGTCGGTGGCCTAGTGTTGGCGCTGATGACCTTGCCGATCATCATCATCGCCTCGCGTGCTGCCATCCGCGCGGTGCCGCCCTCGGTTCGTGAGGCAGCCCTCGGCCTTGGTGCCTCCCATCAGCAGGCCGTATTCCATCACGTGCTGCCGCTTGCCATGCCCGGCATCCTGACCGGCACGATCTTGGGCATGGCCCATGCGCTGGGTGAAACCGCGCCGCTCCTCATGATCGGCATGGTCGCCTTCGTGGTTGACTTGCCGCGCGGCTTTGCCGATGCAGCGACCTTGCTGCCCGTGCAGATCTTCATGTGGGCGGACTTCCCCGAGCCTGCCTTCCAGAACAAGACTGCCGCCGCGATCGTCATCTTGCTGTTGTTCCTGATCTCCATGAACGCGATCGCTGTCCTCTTGCGTAAGAAGTTCGAGCGTCGCTGGTGATCGCTGGCACGTGTGTCCAAAGGTGAAATGATGAGCTCGCTCCCGAACATCGATGTGGCCGCTGTGGCAACCTCGCGCACCGCCGTCGCCTCGACGAAGGTCAAGGTCACGGCACGCAATGTGAACGTCTATTATGGCGAGAAGCACGCCATTAAGGACGTGAATGTCGACATTCCCGACCGTTCGGTGATGGCCTTCATCGGCCCGTCGGGCTGCGGCAAGTCGACCTTCCTGCGTTGCATCAACCGGATGAACGACACGATCGCCATTTGCCGGGTCACCGGCGAGATCAAGATCGAGCAGCAGGACATCTACGACAAGGCGCTCGACGTCGTGCAGCTGCGCGCCCGCGTCGGCATGGTGTTCCAGAAGCCCAATCCCTTCCCGAAGTCGATCTTCGAGAATGTCGCTTACGGCCCGCGCATCCACGGCCTCACCAAGTCCAAGGCTGAGCTCGAGCAGGTGGTCGAGAGCTCGCTCCAGAAGGCCGGCCTTTGGGGTGAGGTGAAGGATCGTCTGAACGATTCCGGCACCGGCCTCTCGGGTGGTCAGCAGCAGCGTCTTTGCATCGCCCGCGCCATCGCGGTCTCGCCGGAAGTGATCCTGATGGACGAGCCCTGCTCGGCGCTCGATCCCATCGCCACCGCCAAGATCGAAGAGCTGATCGACGAGCTCCGGCAGAACTACACGATCATCATCGTGACCCACTCCATGCAGCAGGCCGCCCGCGTGTCGCAGCGGACCGCCTTCTTCCATCTCGGCATTCTGGTCGAGGAAGGCACCACCGAGCAGATCTTCACGACCCCGAAAGATCGCCGGACCCAGGACTACATCACCGGCCGCTTCGGCTGAGGGACGCGAAAAGCTTCGAGGCTGCCGCTTATTGTGAAGTGGCAGCCTCGTCACAGCCTCGACGCCTGCGAAAAATGAACCCCGCCTGCGCAAATTTCTGTTTTGCGTGACGGCGCAGTTTCGACCAATGTCCCGGCCATGACATTGGTAATCCCTAACTCCACCGACCATGCCGATCTGCGCGAAGCTGTGCGCGCCCTCTGTGCCCGATTTGACGGGGCCTATTGGCGCGAGATCGATGAGGCGCGCGCCTATCCAGACGCTTTTGCCGACGAACTGACCCGCGCGGGTTGGCTTGCAGCCCTCATCCCCACCGAATATGGCGGTTCAGGTCTGGGCTTAACGGAAGCCTCCATCATCATGGAGGAGATCAACCGCTCCGGCGGCAATTCCGGCGCCGTCCATGGGCAGATGTACAATATGGGCACGATCCTGAACGGCGGATCGGCCGAACAGAAACAGGCCTATTTGCCGAGGATCGCGGCTGGCGAATTGCGCCTCCAATCCATGGCCGTCACCGAGCCCACCACCGGCACCGACACCACCAAGCTCAAAACTACCGCCGTGAAGCGCGGCGACCGCTATGTCGTGAATGGGCAGAAGGTCTGGACCTCGCGCCTGCAGCACTCGGACTTGATGATCCTGCTCGCCCGCACCACGCCGCTCGCCGAGGTGCAGAAAAAGTCCGACGGCCTCTCGGTGTTCCTGGTCGATGTGAAGGACGCCATGAGCCAGCGCGGGGGCGCTGCCATGACGGTCCGCCCCATCCGCAACATGGTCAATCACGAGACCAATGAGGTCTTCTTCGACGATCTGGAAATTCCGGTCGAGAACCTGATCGGCCAGGAGGGCAAGGGCTTCAAGATCATCCTTGCAGGCCTCAATGCCGAGCGCGTGCTGATTGCCGCCGAATGTATCGGCGATGGCTATTGGTTTGTCGAAAAGGCGCGCGACTATGGCTCCTCGCGCATGGTCTTCGACCGGCCGATTGCGCAGAACCAGGGTGTGCAGTTCCCCATCGCCAAAGCCTATATCGACGTGCAGGCGGCAGACCTCATGCGCTTTAAGGCGGCAGCCCTTTGCGATGCCGGCGAACCCTTTGGTGCCGAGGCCAATATGGCCAAGCTGCTCGCAGCCGACGCCTCTTTTGCTGCCGCCAATGCCTGTATCCAGACCCATGGCGGCTTCGGCTTTGCCGCCGAATATGACGTGGAGCGGAAGTTCCGGGAGACGCGGCTTTATCAAGTCGCCCCCATCTCGACCAATCTGATCCTGGCCTATGTCGGCGAGCATGTTCTCGGCATGCCCCGGTCCTACTGAAATGATCCAAACGCGGCCGGCCAGCACCTGCGATCTTGCGACGGAAAGCTCGGGCTTCAACGCCTTTGTCGCGACCGTGCCACCGACCTTCGCGCGCGGGCCCCTGTCGGGCGTGCGGTTAGCGGTCAAGGACATGATCGAGTGCCGCTTGCGACGGCCGGCCTATGGTCTCGATCAACAAACGGCCGATCTGCCGGATGAGGATGCGCCGGTCTTGCAACGGCTTTTGGCCGCAGGGGCGGGTATCGTCGGCTTTGCGGCCATGTCGGCGCTTGCGAGTGAGCCCACGGGCCTGTCGGGGATACGCCCTTTTCCGCAGAACCCGTGGAACGAGCGACGCATTCCTGGCGGCTCCTCATCGGGTTCGGCGGTGGCCGTTGCCGCAGGGCTCGCCGATCTCGCGCTGGGGTCAGACACCGGCGGCTCCGTGCGCATTCCCGCTCACTGCTGCGGTGTGGTGGGCTATAAACCGACCTTTGGCCTCTTGCCGACGGCGGGCTGTATGCCGCTTGCACCGAGCCTCGACACTATCGGCTTTTTGGCGCGCGATGCGGGACTCATCCAGCGCGCGCTCGGTGCTCTGAATATCGCTGCCTTCGGCGCAATGCCGGCTCGCGTGGCGGTCGCCGCGGATTTAACACTGCGCGCCTCGGAAGCGAGCGGCGCCGCCAGCAAATTGGTGGTGGCGATCACCCGCCAGTTGGGCGCAGGTGTCGTCGAGCGCCGTATTGGCGACACGCTTGGCGCCCTCGACGCACCGGTCCTCACCGTGCTTTCAGCTGAAAGCGCTGTGACGCTTGAAAAGTATCGCAACGATCCCGGCCTCGAACCAGCGCTTGCGCTTCGGCTCGCCAAGGGTGCCGCGGTTGATCCAGACGCGCTCGCCAAGGCCCGAGCCGATATCGCGACGATAGCGCTGACCCACGAGAAGGTTCTGTTCGGTGACGCTCAGGTGCTCATCATGCCGGTGATGCCGGTTGATACGCCGGAGATTGCGACCTGCACCCCCGGAGAACCCAGCTTCTCTGCCCGCGGGCTCTATGCCTTGTCGGCCTATACGCGCTTTGTGAACGCGCTGGGCTTGCCGGCGATAGCCTTGCCTGCAACGCTCGACCGCTCGGGCATGCCGGTCGCCATTCAGCTTGTCGGACGTGCCGGATCGGACGCCTGCCTTCTGACCTTTGCCGCAGCGCTTCAACAGCGCCTTGGGCGAACCGCCTTCATACCGCCGACCATGAGGACCCCGTCATGAGCCGCATCGCCGCCTCCACGGCGCTTTCCCACCTGCGTGTGCTGGATCTCACTCGCGTCCGGGCCGGTCCCACCTGTTGCCGGGTTCTCGCCGATTTTGGCGCCGATGTGATCAAGATCGAGGCGCCGCCCGGTGTCGATCCCAATGAGGGCATGTCGGGTTCGCGCCACGGCTTCGACATGCAGAACCTCCACCGCAACAAGCGGTCCTTGACCTTGAACCTCAAGAAGCCCGAGGGCCGCGCGGTCTTTCTGAAACTCGTCGAAACCGCCGATGTCGTGGTTGAGAACTATCGGCCGGATGTGAAGGAGCGGCTCGGCATCGATTACGACACGCTCGCTGCCATCAATCCGCGGATCATCATGGCGTCCATTTCCGGCTTCGGGCAGCATGGTCCCTACCGCACCCGCGCGGGCTTCGATCAGATCGCGCAGGGCATGGGCGGGCTGATGGGGATCACCGGCGAGCCAGGACGCGGCCCCATGCGCGCCGGCATCGCGGTGGCTGATTCCTCAGCCGGCCTCTATGCCGCCACCGGCATTCTGGTGGCGCTCGCAGAACGCGAAAAGTCCGGCCGAGGGCAATGGGTGCATACCTCGCTCCTCGAGGCGCAGATCGCTATGTGCGACTTCCAGGCCGCCGTCACGCTGGTCGATGGCCGCGTGCCCGAACAGGCGGGCAATGACCACCCCCACTCCACCCCCATGGGCGTGATGCCGACAGCCGATGGCTTCATCAATATCGGGGTCGGCGGGGAGGGCCAGTGGAAGTCGCTTTGCCGCGCGCTGAAACGCCCGGATCTCGCCGATCACCCGGATTTCGCGACCCAGAAGGAGCGCTTTGCCAATCGCCCGAAGCTCCGCGTCGTCCTGGACGAGCTCTTCAAGGAAGCGAGCTCGGCGGAGTGGCTGGAACGGCTGGAGGCTGAAGGTGTACCCGCCGGCCCCATTTACCGCATGGATGAGGTCTTTGAGGACCCGCAAGTGCGCCATCTCGGCATTGCCGTGCCGATCACTCACCACGCGCGCGGCGATATCCGCCTGATCGGCCAGCCGGTGACGCTGAACCGCACGCCGGCTGCCGTCGTGACCCCGATCCCTGAGGCCGGCGAGCACACCGACGAGGTGTTGCGCGAGGCCGGATATGACCAAGCCGCCATCGATCGTTTAAAAGCTGAAAAAATCGTCTGAGGACCCCATGGAAAGCCCCACCGTCCGTTATTCCGTTGAGAAGGGGCTCGCCCGCCTCGTTCTTGATCAGCCCGCCAAAATGAACGCCATGACCTTCGATATGTGGTCCATGGTGCCGGAGCTGATTGCGCGCGCCGAAGCGGATCCCGCCGTCCGCGCGATCACGCTTGAAGGGGCAGGCGAGAAGGCCTTTTGCGCCGGCGCTGATATCTCGCAATTCGGTGCCAAGCGCACCGGCGAAGAGGCTGTGCGCGCCTATGACAAGGCGGTCGCCGGCGGCATGGCAGCGGTCCAAAACGCGGCAAAACCGACCATTGCGATCGTTCGCGGCATTTGTTTCGGCGGCGGCTTCGCGCTCGCCATGTGCTGCGACCTGCGCTTTGCCACCTCGGATTCGCGCTTCCGGATCCCGGCCGCACGCCTCGGTCTCGGCTATGGCTATGACAATATCCGCATGCTCGTGGCGAAGCTCGGCATGGGTGCTGTCGCCGACATTTTGATTTCGGCCCGTATCTTGAATGCAAGCGATGCCGAGCGGCTCGGCGCGGTCAATCGCACCGTGCCGCGCGAGACATTCGAGACGGAGGTTGCGGCTTACCTTGCAGGCGTTGCCGGCAATGCACCGCTCACCCTCAGAGCCATCAAGGGCGCCTTGGTGGAACTGTCCAAGCTCGAAGCCGATCGCGATAGTGGTCGCGTCGAGCGGCTTGTGGCAGCCTGCTTCGGCAGCGAGGATTACAAAGAGGGCCAGAAGGCCTTTTTGGAGAAGCGAGACCCCTTGTTTCAGGGGCGATGAGTCCGAGGTTCCTTGAACCCACCAACGGAGTTGATGATGACCGAACAACGCGACCGGACCACACGACGTGACTTCCTTGTAGGCGCAGCAGGCCTTGGCCTTGCAGCCCTACCCGGTGCAGCCCTGGCCCAATCGGCGCTCACCCCGCCGGTGGCGCTCACCGTTGGCTATCAGAAGGTCGGTCACCTCGCGCCCATCACGCTCATCGAGCAGGAACTGCGGGCGATCGGCGTCGAGATGCGTCTGGTCGAGTTCGCGCGCTATGCCGATGCGCGCACGGCCCTCCTCGCGGGCTCGCTGGATGTCGCCTCCGTCGGCCCCGCCGATCTCGCCATCGCGCTTGCCGGTGGCGCCACCAATATCGTCGGGATCACCGGTGTCGGCGGGTCGCCGAAATATGTGATCGCCCGCACCGGCCAGAAATTCGACAACTGGGACGATATCAAGGGCAAGAAGATCGCCATTGCCCCGGGCTCGGCGGTCTGGTTCCAGTTTGCTGCGACCCTGATCGAGCGCGGCATTCCCTATAATTCCTTCACCGCCGTGAACATTCAGGGCGGCGGCGCCAATTTTAATCAGGCGCTGCAGCGCGGTGAGGTGGATGCCATCGTCACCTGGGAGCCGTTTGAATCGATCCCGATCATGCAGGGCTATGGCTTTGCCGCGAAGGCGCTGGACTATTCCAAGTCCGAAAAGGTCGGCGCGGAACTCGGCATGCTCGTGGCGGCCCGCACCGCTGCGACCGAAAAGCGCGCGGCCGTTGAGCGCTTCGTTAGCGTGTACCTGAAGAAGTCGCGTGAGCTTGCTGCCGACCAGCCGGCCTTTGGCCGCGCGATCTCGCAGCTCACCGGCATCGATCTCGCCGTCTCCACCGAGATCGCCAAGGGCATCACGCTGGGATCGGTGATCACGCCGGAGCAGATCGAGCGTCAGGCCAAGGCCTTCCACGAACTGGGCGTGATCCCCCGCGACGTGTCGGGCCAGATCCGCGCCCATTGGGACGCGACCTTCGTCCAGCAGGCCGGCCGCAGCTGACGCGGCCGGATCGGGCGAGCCCCATGGCGCTGTCACAGGACGCAGGATCGCTACCGGTCGCGCGCAAGTCCGCCGCATCGAGCCCGCTTGCGCGGTTCGCTGCCTTGCGTGGGCTTGCGAGCCTCATCTTGCCCATCGTGGTGATTGCCGCATGGCAACTCGGCGGCACCAATGGTGCGATTTTCGGTGGCGCCTTGCCGACGCCCGACCGGGTGTGGAACGCTTGGGTGACCTGGGCCTTTGGCAAGCCCGGCCCCTTCACGCTGTCGCCCTATATCGGCACTTGGCTGGACAATGTGCTGTTCTCCACCCAGCGTGTCTTCAAGGGCTTCGCGCTCGCCATCGTCGTGGGCGTGCCCCTTGGCATCCTCATCGGTTGGTCAAAGCTCGTTGCGGCAACGGTTGATCCGACCGTGCAGTGGATGCGCCCGATCCCGATCACGGCCTGGCTGCCGATCTCCATCGCGCTTTTCGGCATCCATGAGTTCGGCGCGATCTTTCTGATCACGCTGGGCGCCTTTTACCCGATCGTCGTCAACACGACCCAAGGCGCCCGCGATGTCGACAAGAACTGGATCCGTGCTGCCGCCATGATGGGCGCAAAGCCCTTGGACACGCTCACCCGCGTCGTCTTGCCGGCGGCCATGCCCGCGATCTTCACGGGCATGCGCATCGGGCTCGGCATCGGCTGGACCGCGGTCATCGTTTCCGAAATGGTCGCAGTCAAATCCGGCCTCGGTTACGTGCTCTGGGACGCCTATTATGTCGGCCGCATGGACATCGTCATTGCCGACATGGTGTCCATCGGGCTCCTTGGCTATCTCTCGGACCGCCTCTTGCTGATGGTCCAGCATGGCGTGCTTGGCTGGAAGCGTCTCCAGTCTCATTCGGCCTGAGGCTGAAATGGGCACCATTGCATTTTCCCGCGTTTCCAAGACCTTCCCCGGCAAGATCGAGGTGCGGGCGCTTGCCGATGTGGACTTGGCCGTGGGCGAGGGCGAATTCGTCGCGCTGCTCGGCCCGTCGGGCTGCGGCAAGTCGACGCTGTTGAACCTGCTCGCAGGCTTCGAGCCCTTGACCGATGGCGTGCTGACCTTCGACGGCCAGACCATTGCCAAACCGGGCCCTGACCGCGGCGTGGTGTTCCAGGAAGCCTCGCTCTTTCCCTGGCTGTCGGTGTGGGACAATGTCACCTTCGGCCCGAAGGTGCAGGGCCTGAAGCGCGCTGACTTCGAAGAGCGCGCCCGCGACATGCTCCGCCTTGTCGGCCTTGAGGCCTTTCACGAGGCCTTGCCGGTGCAGCTCTCCGGCGGCATGCGCCAGCGCGTCGGCATTGCCCGCGTCCTCGTGATGAACCCGCGCGCGCTTCTGATGGACGAGCCCTTCGGCGCGCTTGATGCCCAGACAAGGCTCACCATGCAGCAGTTGCTTTTGGATGTCTGGCAGCGGCTAAAAACCACGGTGCTCTTCGTCACCCACGATATCGATGAGGCGATCTTGCTCGCCGACCGGGTCTGCGTCATGTCGGCGAGGCCAGGCCGCATCGTGAAGGACATCCCCATCACGCTGCGCCGTCCGCGCTCCATCGATGACCTCACCGCCCCGGATTTCGTGCGCTTCAAGGCCATGATCATGGCCGAGATGCGCGGTCTCACCCATTGAGCGCCATGGCCAATCCCCGCATTCCCTATTCGCTGTCGTCTGCCCGCCCGAAACTCAAGCCCCTCGACGGACGGCGGATCCTCGTCCACCTCGTTGTGAATGTGGAGCATTGGCAATTTGACCATGCGATGCCGCGCACCATCATCACGCCACCCCATGGGCGCGAGACGGTGCCGGATGTGCCGAATTTCTCCTGGGCCGATTACGGCATGCGAGCGGGCCTCCCGCGCATCTTGAAGCTCTTCACCGAACGGGGCTTGCCGGCCTCCGCAAGCTTCAACGCAGGCGTCATCGATGCCTATCCGCAGGCGGCAGAGGCCATGCGCGCCGCCGGCTGGGAGTTCATCGGCCACGGTATGCACCAGAAGGCGGTCAATCACGTGGAGGGCGGCGAGGGCGCGCTTGTCACGGCCTGCCTCGACAAGATCGGCGCCTTCACCGGAGTGCGCCCGCGCGGCTGGCTCTCACCGGGCCTGCGCGAAACCGTTGATACCCCCGACATCCTGAAGGCAGCCGGCCTCGACTATGTCTGCGACTGGGTGGTGGACGATCTGCCAAGCGACATGACCACCAAGCACGGGCCCTTGGTGGCCATGCCCTATAATCTCGAGATCAACGATTCCATCGTCTATGCCATCGAGCGCCATGCGACTGGCGAAATGGCGCGCCGGCTTGAATTCACGCTTGCCCGTTTCGAGCGCGAGATCGACGAGAACCCGCGCGTGCTCGCCATCGGCCTCCATCCCCATTTGATTGCCGTGCCCCATCGGTTCCACGAATTGGAGCGCATGGTGGAGGTGCTCGCGGCTTCGCCGCATGTGGTCTTCACCACGGGCTCGGCCATTTGCGACTGGTATCGGGGTCAGGTGACCTGATCGTCCTCCAGCCGGCCTCATTTCAAGCGCCGGCGAGCGAAATCAACGGCCATACAAAACCGGTTGCGCCCTTGCCTCCGTATGAGGAGGAGACGCGACACCATCTCGCCGGAGCCCAATGGCCGAACTTGCCCCCGCCTTTCCTCAACATCCCCTGCGCGCTCAGGTCTTGGGGGAGGTCCACGCCCGGCCATTCCAGCGCATTACCGCCCCGCGTCGGTTACTCCTGCATGCCTTTGCGGTTGATCCCAGCCGCACTGCTGATGAGACGGCGGCTCTTGCCCGCTGGTGCCGCGAAACCGGCACGACTGAGCTCGCGCCGGGCGCCAATTTCCATAGCGCGTCCTTTCCGACCACGCGGCTGCGCTGGGAGCGGCACAGCGAATTTTCGACCTATACTTGGGAGGCGCCGGCAACTGGCGGCCCGTTCAGCTGGCCGCTGGATGAGCCATCACCGGTCGGCGCCGCGATCCCCGCGCCCGGTAATCTCCTGGTCGCCGTCGACCTTACATTGCTGCGGGCCGAAGATGCGCCGCCGGATGTCGCCAAATATTTCGACGAGGCTTCGCTCTGCGTCTCGGCGGTTCATGCGGGTGCCGCGACCATCGCCACCGATTTCCGCCAGGACGCGCGCGGCATGGTGCGCATTCTCGTCATCGATCATGGGCTCGCGCCAGCGCTTGGCGGCGCGCTGGTTCAGCGTCTTCTGGAAATCGAGACCTATCGCACCTTCGCGCTACTGGGCTTGCCGGAGGCGCAACGCCTTGGGCCGGTGATCTCGCGCGTAGAGCGCGAGCTTGTTCAGGTGGCGCAGAGCATGCGCACGGCAGAAGGGCTCGCCGACAATGGCGCGCTCCTCGACACGCTCGTCTCGCGCGCTGCCGATCTGGAGGCTGAGGCTGCCTCCTCCTCGTTCCGCTTCGGCGCGACGCGCGCCTATGACGCGCTGGTCAAATCGCGCCTCGAACTCTTGGGCGAAATGGCCCAAGGCGGCCATTCCTCCTGGGGCGCGTTTCTCGATCGACG
>JBAWYY010000058.1:0-10926 GCA_037143285.1 Alphaproteobacteria bacterium
AGCTCGCTTGGCGCGCTGTGCATCCGATGTTGCCGCCCGCCCACGAGTTCCCCTACACGATCCGCGTCGTGTCGGAGATCACCGAGTCCAACGGCTCCTCCTCGATGGCAACCGTCTGCGGCGCCTCCTTGTCGCTGATGGATGCTGGCGTCCCCCTGAAGCGCCCGATCGCGGGCATTGCCATGGGCCTCATTCTCGAGGGCGAACGCTTTGCTGTTCTGTCGGACATCCTTGGTGACGAGGATCATCTCGGCGATATGGACTTCAAGGTGGCCGGCACCTCTGAAGGGATCACCTCGCTGCAGATGGACATCAAGATCGCCGGTATCACCGAAGAGATCATGAAGGTGGCGCTCGGCCAGGCACAGGGCGGCCGCGTTCATATTCTCGGCGAAATGGCCAATGCACTCACCTCGGCTCGCGCTGAGCTGGGTGAGCATGCGCCTCGCATCGAAACCTTGAAGATCCCAACGGATAAGATCCGCGAAGTGATCGGCACGGGCGGCAAGGTGATCCGTGAGATCGTCGAAAAGACCGGCGCCAAGGTCAATATCGAGGACGACGGCACGGTGAAGGTGGCCTCAGCCAATGGCGAGTCGATCCGCGCTGCCATCAACTGGATTAAGTCGATCGCGTCTGATCCGGAAATCGGCCTGATCTATGACGGTACCGTTGTGAAGGTCGTCGACTTCGGCGCTTTCGTGAACTTCTTCGGGTCCCGCGACGGCCTCGTCCATATCTCGCAGCTGTCCGGCCAGCGGGTGGGCAAGGTGACCGATGTCGTCAAGGAAGGCGATAAGGTCAAAGTGAAGCTGTTGGGCTTCGACGATCGCGGTAAGACCCGCCTGTCCATGAAGGTCGTCGACCAAACGACCGGCGAAGACCTCGAGAAGAAGCAGGCTGAGCCTGAAGCCGAGTGAGCGGCTTCTGCCCCTCGTCAGCAAGAGAATGATCAAGGGCGGCTCTAGAGCCGCCCTTTTTATTTGATGATACCCAACTCAATTCGTGGCGAAGCAATAGATCAAGCCGGCGCCACCGGTTGACACGAGCGCTGCTTGGCCGCAGCCCCGAGACGGGTGCGAAGTGTTCCAGGACAGGGCCGGCGGCTCAGTGTTAAGGCCCATGCGGTCGTGATGGCCGACCATGGCAGAACCCTCGCCAGACTTCGTCCAATTGCCGCAAGTCCGATTGTCCGCGCCGGTAAAAGCCGTGCCGTCGGCTTGGCTGCCGGTCAGAATGTCATGCTGATTGGGGGTGTCGCCGCGGCCATTCACCACCTCGCCCTTTTCGTTCAAGGCCGACTGCTTGGTGATGTTGTTCGTGCCGTGGAGTTCCGCGACATCGCGAGCGATAACGGCGCCCTTGGCATTGACCCAAGGCCCGCGTCCAATCCGATCACGAGCGTTCACCGCACCTGTTCCCTGTGTGGAAAGATAAGCGCGCCATGTGCGGGTGCCTGCACCGACCGCTGCAGCGAGAGCTTGGCAATGTTGATCGGCGCCCTCAAGCCCGCCGAGATCGGCGCCTCGCCCCGTCCCAACAGACGAGATGAAGAAACTCATGGTCGCCTGCTGGGCAGTCGCGGGGCTTGCAATCGCGCTTAACGTGACCGCCGCAGCGGCGGCAAAAAGAAGCTGTTTCATGGTCGTTCTCCCGGTTTCACTGCGACGTCTTCTGCGTCGCAGGACAGGAGGCTAGGCCGAATGGGTATCCGGGTCTGGTCAACTCTCAGTGACATCTGAAAATGGGGCGTTGGCGCCGTTCTTCAGCCGAATAGTTTGAGACCAATCACGCCAGCGACGACAAGGCCGACGGAGAGCAGCCGCGCAACGGTTGCCGGTTCGCCAAGGATCCAGATACCAAGAAGCGCGGTTCCGGCAGCTCCAATCCCCACCCAGACGGCGTAGGCGGTGCCGATTGGCAGGTGCTTTGCGGCAAGGCCTAAGAGGACCATGCTCGCAATCATCGCCGATACCGTGCCGACAGTTGGCCAAACTCTCGTGAAGCCGTCAGTGAATTTAAGGCCTATGGCCCAGCCGATCTCCAAAAGGCCGGCAATGACCAGAACGGTCCAAGCTTGCGCCGGCGTCAGAGCCTAAACTCCTCACCGAGATAAAGGCGGCGCACATCGGGATTGCCGACGATCTCTTCCGGCGTCCCTTCCATCAGCACTTGGCCGGAATGGATGATATAGGCGCGATCGATCAGCCCCAGCGTTTCTCGCACATTATGGTCGGTGATCAGCACGCCGATGCCGCGCTCGGTCAAATGGCGCACCAAGCTTTGAATATCGCCGACAGCAATGGGGTCAATGCCGGCAAAGGGTTCGTCCAGAAGCATGAAGGACGGCCGGGTCGCGAGCGCACGTGCGATCTCAAGTCGGCGCCGCTCACCGCCCGACAGGGCGATGGACGGGCTTTTGCGCAGCCGAGTGATCTTGAACTCGGCCATGAGCTCTTCCAGCTCTGCTTCGCGCTTATCCGGGTCCTTCTCGGTCACCTCCAGAACAGACCGAATATTGTCCTCAACATTCAAGCCGCGGAAAATGGAGGCTTCCTGGGGCAAATAACCAATCCCAAGCCGCGCTCGCCGATACATGGGCAAGGGCGTGATGTCATAGCCGTCGAGTTCGATGCGCCCCTGGTCAGCCTCGACCAAGCCGGTGATCATATAGAAGGCAGTGGTCTTGCCCGCGCCATTGGGGCCTAGCAGGCCGACAGCTTCGCCACGCTTCAGATCCAGGCTGACGCCGCGTACGACCGGGCGCCCTTTGTAGCTTTTCCAGACACCATGGACACCGAGCACGCCTTCACCCGAGCGAGGCTCGTGTCCTTCAAAGGTCGTGCTCGGCCGACGCGGCTCCTGCACATCGAGCTCGGCTTCTAATTCGCGTGCCAGCCAATCGCCGTCGCGCTCCGGCTTGGGCGCGGGCTCGCTACGCCAGAGGCCCGTTACGCGATCGAGAAAGGATTTCGCCTTCGTCACGGTGCGAGTTTCAGCTTCTGTTGGCACGGGGAACGGCTGTTCCGGTCGCCGGTGAGCCGTGAGGAACGACCGTTGGCGGTGTCGCGCAGGCGCTGCCACTACTGTTATTCTGCGGGTTCAAAAGACCCGATACGCGGCCGGCACTGGCGGCACTGCCCTCAACGCGGACTCGATTGGTGTTCAAGTCAGCCACCATCCGCTCGCCGCGAATAACGTTCTGGCATTGGGTGAGAACGACGGAGCCGATCAAGGTCGCGACGTTGAGACGCGAGTCGAAGGTACCGCGCTCCGCGGTCGCGTGTTGGTCTTTGGAGCTGACGAGAACGCCGCCATCCATTTCCATATAGCGCACGTTTTGGCTCTGACCCTGGCCGCCGCGCACCGGATTAGCCGGGCGAGCGCCTTGAGCGGGACTGTTATTGCCTTCGTAGTGGATGGTCAGCTTGCGCGTTGCCATCAGGGATTCGCCCTGCCGAACTCGGACATTGCCAGACAATACGGCGCGGCGATCCGCATCGAACACTTCAGCCCGATCTGCTTCGAAGGCGATCGGCTTGTCACGGCTAGCCGAGAAGCCGACGAACGGACTTCCAGCCTGCTGGGCGAGCGCGGTGCCTCCAATCAGCACACAGGCGCTGGTGAGGCTCCAAAAGCCGACTGAACGAGACACGTTGATCATACCATCATTGCCTTTAGCGCCGAACGGTCGCTGGGGGTTGGGTCGGTGAAGTTGCTACGCCACCTTCCGGCGAATCGGTATCCGGAACAATGGGAGCCCGAGCTTCCGGCGGCGAGGGCAGAAAGTCACCTTCGACGTTCCCTTCAAAGATAAAGACTTTTCCGCGATCACGAATTTCCATTCGATCGGCGACCATCCGGCCACCTGGAGAGGATAGCGTTACTTTCGCATCGGCGACCATGGTCCCGGCGCGCGTATCGATATCGGCTTTCGTAGTATGCCCTTTGTAGCCAGTGGTCGTGGCCACATCGATCACATCAGCCAGAGTGATGCGGTTCTCGCGGGTGTAAAGGATACCGCGCCGCGATTCCAAACGCGCCAGGCCTCCCCCCTCAAGCTCCAGTTCGGCATTGACCGTTTCCAGATCCACGACCGCAGGATTCGCGACGTCTTGTTCAGCTCGCCGCGCAGAGAGGCGGTAGGACCGATTATCTTCGGTGAAGCCGGCGAGCCTTGGCGAGTCCATGGTGAGTTTGGACCCCTGCAAGGACAATCCATCAAGGGAAAAGGGCAGTGCGAAGGTGACCAGCCGTCCAACGACAATGGCGCCGATGATGAGGACAGATGCGCCCGCTGCGAGCGTCGGTACGATAATCCTAAGTCGCTTCACGCGGGCAGAATGGCGATAAGCCTCAGCGAAGGCCTCGTGGCGCACCGCAATGCGCCGTCGTCCACCGCTTGAGCTCCCGGCAAAATCGTCAATCCGACGCGCTGCCATCACTTCAACAACACCCTTTGTGAGACCCGCGCCCCGCCTGGATCGGCACAGGTTCCTCTACCATGATCACGGCCGTCTTGCGACCGTCATGCATCGCCGCCGGGGCAGCACTCAGGCATGAGCGAAAATATCGACTTCCGCCCATCCCGCGAGATCTAAGGCTGCACGAGTGCCAAGAAACTTGAAACATTCATCAGCCAATGATGTCCGCCCCTCTCGCGCAAGCATGGCATCAAGGCGAGTGCGCAGATCGTGCAGATAGAGAACATCGGAAGCGGCATAGTCGAGTTGGGCTGCCGTCAACGTATCCGCCCCCCAATCGGAACTTTGCTGCTGCTTTGACAGGTCGACACCGAGGAGCTCTCTCACGAGATCTTTGAGGCCATGTCGGTCAGTGTAGGTCCGCACCAATTTCGAGGCGATCTTAGTGCAGTAAATCGGTCCCGTTTTGACGCCGAACGCGTTCTGCAGGACGGCCACATCAAAGCGGGCGAAGTGGAAAATTTTGATGACGGCCGGATCAGTCAGGAGCTTGCACAAATTCGGCGGTGCCGCCTGGCCCGCGCGGATCTGCACGACATCCGCGCTGCCATCGCCCGGCGATAGTTGAACGACACAGAGGCGATCACGATGCGGCTGGAGGCCTAACGTCTCCGTGTCGATGGCAACCGCTGGAACATTGTAGTGTTCAAGCGACGGGAGGTCGCCAATATGGCTACGGATCGTCATGGAAGCCTCAAAAATGTGAACAGCCGTGAGGCTTCTCGGCCCTAGGCAAAACGAAGACGGTGATATCACGGCCGGTCGAAGTTCTGTAGCGCACCATAGCACCGAGGATTGCGGCCTCTGTCTTGCCGGACAGCCGACTTGTCAATGCTGTGCGTCGACATCTCACGTCATGGGCACTTTCGCCGGAGCAGTTGACGGTCCCCTCAATTGAACGGCGATCAGCGCCCCCATGAGCGCCAGCGCCATACCGCCGACGCCGACCCAGGCAAAGCCGACCATATCCGTGAGAAACCCGCCCCAAAGTGCGCCCACCCCCTGGCCTAGGGATGAAAGCGAGGCGTTCAACGACAAGGCAATTGGTGCGGCTGGGCCGGCTGAAATGGAGAGCCTCGCCAAGTTAAGCGGCATCATTGCGAAAAGCGAACTCGCTCCGACCAGGATTAACCCGGCCAGCACCACCGGAGGGGTTGTTCCACTCGGTTCGTATAGAACGACGCCATAGCCGAGGAGGGTCGCTGCCATCACAAGAAACAGACCGACGAGTCCGGACACCAAGTAATCTCTATCGGCCAAGTTCCCGCCGATCACGAGACCAATCATTGAGCCGATACCCACGAAAAGCTGGTAGCCGCCGACACCGGCGCCCGTTGCGCCTGTTGCGTGAGTGACAAGGGGCCCGACAAAAGACACGACCGTAAACATCGCGCAAAAGCCGACAAAAGTGAGGATCAATAGCCGTGTGACAGTCCCATTGCTCGCAACAGCCGAGAGGTTCATGCCGGCGCTCGTCATCAACTCCAAGCGCGGCAGGAAGGCGATGACGAGGGCAACGGCAATCATGATAACGCCTGCCGCGAAAATGAAGGTTGCGCGCCACCCGTAGAAGCCTCCGACCACAGAGCCCAGAGGGATACCAAGGACGAAGGCGACGGTCATTCCGCCGACCACCAAGGCAAAGGCGCGGCCTCGCTGTTCCGGTGCCACCAATGACGCGACAGAGGCCGAAGCAACCGATCCTGCAAAGGCGGTCGCAAGCCCCGCGCACACGCGAAGTGCCATCAGAACGGTCACATTCGACGCGAAACTGGACGCGACATTGATGAGCGCCAGCACGACCAAGCTCACCACGATCACCATCCGCCGGTCGAAGCGGGCCGATGCCATCACTGCAAAGGGAGCCGCCAAAGCGAAAGTTACAGCCGCGACCGTTACGATGGCGCCTGCTCGCCCGATCGAAATGCCGAGGTCTGCTGCAAGCTCTGCAAGCACGCCAGCAAAAACGAAGCCTTGGGTCCCCGCAGCGAAATTGACGGCTGCAAGGGCTAGAATGGCTATAGGCATGTCGTCCTCATGTTCGACGCGCGGCATCACGCTCGCGCGACAAGAGATGCTACGACGCGAAACTTACTCTGCCGCAAGGGGCAGAGGTGCATTTTGTTGCTCTTTAGTTGTAGCAGAAATGGCCTGTGTCTTTTTCTCTGCTTTGACACGGAACCAAACGGCATAGAGCGCTGGCAGGAACAGCAATGTCAGCACGGTCGCGCCTGCAAGGCCGCCGGCAATTGTGATCGCCATCGGGCCCCAGAACAGGGAATCAGCGAGTGGGATCATCGCGAGGATCGCGGCCGACGCGGTGAGCACCACGGGGCGTGATCGCCTGACGGTCGCTTCAATAATCGCGTCATGGAGCGTGTAGCCCGAGGCAACATCCTCATCGATCTGCTGAACCAAGATCACGGTGTTGCGCATGATCATGCCGGCAAGCGCGATGAGCCCTAAGAGCGCCACGAAGCCGAAGGGCCGCCCGCTCAGTACAAGCGCGTAGGATGCGCCAACAATCCCAAGCGGCGCGGTGATGAAGACGAGGAACAACCGCGAAAAGGACTGCAACTGCACCATCAAGACGGTGAGCATGGCGATCACCATCACAGGGAAAAGCGCGAAGATCGAGCCATTGCCCTTCGATGACTCTTCGATTGCCCCGCCTTGTTCAATCCGCATGCTGGGAGGCAGCGCCACGATGATGTCTTTCAGCGCGGCCAAAACCTGCGTCGAGACCACCGGCGGCTGGACGCCATCGCGAACATCCGACCTGACTGTGATCGTCAAATCACGGCTGCGACGCCACAGGATCGGATCCTCATGGCGATATTCGATACGGGCCACCTGCGACAGCGGCACCGCAACGCCACCGCGAGCGGTGATGGTGAGATCGCCAATGGAGCCGAGATCAACGCGTTCATTGATGGGAGCCCGTGCCACCACATCGATGCGCTCGGTCCGGTCCCGCACGCTTGTGACCGTGACACCCGTAAGCAGCGTTTGCAGCGTTTGGGCGACGTCTTGGACGTTAAGCCCCAACGCGCGCGCCCGATCCTGATCCACAAGGAGACGGACCGAGGGTGATTCTTCGTTCCAATCGAGATGGGCGTCGATGGTATTGGGATTGGCGCGCATGACGTCGCGCACTTTCTGCGCCCAATCCCTGACTTCGCCGGGATCGGTGCCGATGACACGGAACTGAACTGGGAAACCAACCGGCGGGCCGAAGTTGAAGCGGTCGACGCGGACGCGAGCTTCCGACAAGGCGCCGGCTGCCACTTCCCGTTCAATGCGCGCCTTCACGCGCTCACGGCCTTCAAGGGTTTTGGTCTGGACAACGATCTCGGTGAAAGATTCGTCCGGCAACTGCGGATTGAGGCCAAGCCAGAAGCGCGGCGAGCCCTGGCCCACATAGCTGGTATAGGTGGCGATATCTGCATCGCCCTTCAGGATTGCCTCAGCGCGCTTGGTGCTTTCCAGGGTCGCAGAGATCGAACTGCCTTGCGGCAGACGGATCTGGAAGAACAGTTCGCCGCGGTCCGAAATCGGGAAAAACTGCTGCTGCACGCGGCCAAACACCGCGATTGAGCTAGCGAAGACGAGCACCGTTGCCGCAACCACCAGGAATTTGTGATCAACGCAAGCGGTCACGATGCGCCGAAAAGCACGGTATAGCGGCGTCTCATAGATAGCATGGGGATTGGAGTGATCCGGCGGCGGCGGCGGGGTTTTACCCTTCTTTAGGGCGCGCGCGACCGCCTTCGCATGCTTCTTCTGCTCGAGAGCATGGAAATCGGGCAAGAGCTTCGCGCCGAGATAGGGCGTGAACAGCACGGCCACGAACCAGGACACGATCAGGGCGATACCAACGACCCAGAAGATACCGCCGGTATATTCACCAACGCCGGAGTTCGCCAAGCCGACAGGAAGGAACCCAAGTGCTGTAACAATCGTGCCGGTCAGCATGGGGAAAGCGGTGGACGTCCAGGCAAAGGCGGCCGACGACAGGCGATCCCAGCCCTGTTCCATCTTCACCACCATCATTTCAACGGCGATGATGGCGTCATCCACGAGAAGCCCGAGCGCGATGATCAGAGCGCCGAGCGAGATGCGGTGGAGGTCGATCCCAAGCGCAAACATCGCAACGAAGACGACGGCCAACACCAAAGGCACCGACAGGGCAACGATGATGCCCGTGCGCCAGCCGAGCGACACAAAGGACACGAAGAGTACGATGGCGAGCGCTTCGAGGAAGGATTCGATGAATTCCGAGACGGCCTTTTCCACGACCTTGGGCTGGTCCGCGATCTGGTCGAAGGTGAGGCCAACGGGAATTTCCGCAGCAAAGGCCGCTTTGGCGCTGGCCAGGTCAGCACCGAGCGTCGTGATATTGGCGCCGCGCTGCATAACGACACCGACGGCAAGCGCAGGCTTGGTCTCCTGTCGTATGAGATAGGTCGGCGGATCCACAAAACCCTTCGTCACCGTCGCGATATCGCCGAGGCGGAACACGCGCCCGCCTGATTCAACCGGGGTTGAGGCGACAGCCTCGATCCCGTCCAACGCGCCGGTCACGCGAAGCGGTACGCGAGCAGAGCCCGTATCGATCGTTCCGGCAGGGACCACCACGTTCTGGCGCTGTAAACTCTCGAAAATGGCGGAAGCTGGAATGCCGAGTGTCGCAAGTTTCGCATGGGAGAACTCGACGAAGATCTTCTCGTCCTGCACACCGTAAATATTGACCTTGGTGACGTTCGGCACCCGTAAAAGCCGGCTCTTAAGCCGCTCGGCGAGCCGCTTCATATCAGCGTAATTCGCACCATCCCCAGTGATTGTATAAAGAATGGAATCGACGTCGCCATATTCGTCATTGACGTTGGGCCCGATGAGACCTGAGGGCAAATCGCTGCGAATATCGTCCAACTTCTTGCGGATTTGGTAGAAAAGCGTCGGGACTTCACGCGCCGGCGTATTGTCGCGCAGCACCACCTGCATGGCGATGAAGCCAGGCTTGCTGAAGGTGCGGACATTGTCGAAGAACGGCAATTCCTGCAGCTTCTTCTCAATCCGCTCGGCCACTTGGTCTTGCATCTCGCGGGCAGTCGCGCCTGGCCAAATGGCCGTGATATTGGCGATCTTGATGGTGAACGACGGGTCTTCGGCGCGCCCAAGCCGCATATAGGCAACGCTGCCGGCGGCGATAATGGCAAGGATTGCAAACAAGATGAGGGCAGGGTGGGTGACCGCCCAATAGGACCAGTTGCCCTTCGTCAGCGACGGATCATGGGAATCGTGAGCGGCGGTCATAACAGGCCTCAGCTTTCTCCGCGCCCGCACGGCAGGCAGCGGCGTTGATCATGCGAGGATAAAAAGGCGCGGGGCGAGCAAGGATGCTCAGCGACGCACGTCGACCACGCGCACCTTCTGGCTCACATCGAGTTTTTGAACACCAAAAGCGACAACCTGATCGCCATCGGCAATCCCGGCGGTAATCAGAACGTCGGGGCCGTCATAGCCCGCGACGGTTACAGGCTTGAGGGCAAGTGACCCGTTTGCTGGATCGACCACGAAGACAGACGGGCCGCGTCCTTCGGCGAACAGAGCGGAGATTGGGAGGCGAGCCACGCGGGCGGACGCGGGCTCGCCGACCGATACGGTCGCGGTCATACCAATGACCACGGCCTCATCGGCATTGAGAATGGTGAAACGGGCCTGGAACGTCCGAGTTGCCGGATCGGCGGCAGCTGCAAGCTCGCGAAGACGGGCGTGATAGCGCTTGTCGGCCTGAGACCAGATCGAAATTGTGGCTTCGCCGCCGCGCACGCGCTCCACAAGCGCTTCCGGGACAGAGACGACGGCTTCACGGTCGCCGGCCCTCGCGAGTCGGACAATTGGCGTGCCGGCAGCCACGACTTGACCGGGCTCGGCAAGGGTCGCAGTCACAATACCATCGGCATCAGCGGCCAGCGTGGCATAGGCAAGTTGGTTATCCGCAAGATCAAGCGCTCGCTTGGCACGTTCCAACCGGCCGCGGGCATCGGCCGTGCGGGCAAGCTGGGAGTCGAGCGTTGCCTGCGTGGTCCAGCCATTGCGCTTCAATTCCTCGGTGCGGCGATCTTGCGCCACACTCGCGGTCAGATTGATTTGGGCAGCGGCAAGCTCTGCCACCGCCTGATCGCGCTGCAGACCGAGGTCGGCGGGATCCAAACGGGCGAGTGCCTGTCCGCTTGCCACGCGGTCACCCTGCTGCACCAAGCGCTCGGCAATTTTGCCAGGGACACGGAAGCCGAGATCGCTCTCAATCCGCGGCCGAATAGTGCCAACAAAGGCGCGCGTCGCGTTGCGCGGGGCAAATTGCGCGGTTTGCACCACGACGGCGCGCACCGTTGCCTGCTCTTGGGCTTTGGCATCAGTTTTTGCCGTCCCCTCAGTG
>JBAWYY010000059.1:0-10745 GCA_037143285.1 Alphaproteobacteria bacterium
CACCCGCTGTGACCGCATCGCGCGGAGCTGCCTGATCGGCCGCACGGGCATAGGCCGGGTTAACCCAAGAGAGACGTCCGCCGCCATCGCGAACCCAGACGGGCATCGGCAGAGCTGACAGGAAAGCGCGCGTCGTCTCGGTGTCGCGCACCAAGGCGGCATGCTTTGCCTTGAGATCGGCAAGCTCAGCGCGGATCCCGGTTGCTTGCCGCAGGCGTAGAACGGCACGGCCGCCGATCGCGCGGCCCTCGGCCTCAAGATGGCGCCCGTTTAGGCTTGTCACATCCTGGCGGAAAGATTGGCCGGTGCTTCGAAGGGCGGCAACGGCGGCTTCAAGGCGGGTTGCTTGTTCGGCCGGCAGCCATGCGCCAAAGGCCAGCACACGCCGGGGCGAGGGCAAGTCGACGACGAGGCCAACATCGCCGGTGATCTCCGGCTCGTCGGCGGAAGCGCCGAAGACGACGACGATATGATCGTCGAGGGAAAGGAGTTCATTGGCGCGATCAAGCCCGAGCTTGAGCCGTGTGATCTCCTCATGGGTCGATGTTTCGAGCTGACTGCGCAATTGCCGGCTGCGCAAAAGGCCGATGCTGGTGACCACCCCGAAAATCACGAGACCGAGATGGAGGCCGAAGGCGGCCCACTCGTGCGGGGCGAGGTGAACCATCGCATCCCAGATCACTTCGCCAACAGTCGTCGCCGAGGCCATGGCGGTCGAACCAAGCAAGGCAGTCGTCAAGACCGCGAGCGTGCCGGCGCCCTTGAGGCTGGCTCGCCACGGAATGCCTCGTAACCGGTCCTGATCGGGGCCGATTTCCGGCATGTTCAAAGGTCCTTTGAGCGGGAGCCCCCAATATCGACCTGCGGGTCGCGGCGCCGCCATCACCGCGAATCACCCTCAATCTACTCGTAGTGGGACGGGGCGCGGGAGAGTCCGAAACGGGAACATTCTGCAAAATCGTCACGCGGCTCTGCTTTCCTGCCAAGCGGCGCAGGACGAGCCCGTCACCGCCGAGCCGCTGAGCCGATCTCAGGGCTCCCCAGGGCTGCGTTAAGAGGCCCCGTCAGCACTCGTCATGCTGACGGGTAGGAACATTGGATTTCAGTCGTTGAAGATTGCGACCGCGCGGCAAAAGCCAGCCGAAGCTTTGTGAATCTTGTAGGGAAAACAGCAGATGTCGAAGCCGGTCGCCGGCAATTGGTCGAGATTGGTCAGCTTTTCGATATGGCCATAGGCGCGGACCATGCCGGCGCGATGACCTTCCCAGATGATCGAGGGGTCCTTGGTCTCGCTGAAACGTTTGGCGGTAAGCACGAAGGGCGCATCCCAGCTCCAGGCATCGGTGCCGGTGATCTTCACCCCTCGCTCAGTGAGATAAAGAGTTGCCTCGCGCCCCATGCCGCAGCCTCGACCGACATAGTCTGGCTGACCATAGCGCGCGCCGGCGGCCGTATTGACCACCACGATATCGAGCGGCTGGAGCGTCACGCCGATACGCTTCAGTTCCGCTTCCACGTCAGCGGGCGTGCACACATAGCCGTCGGGCTTGTCGCGGAAATCGAGCTTCACACCTCGTTGGTAACACCAGTCGAGCGGCATATCGTCGATGGTCCAAGCGGGTTTGCCGCCATCGGTCGTTGAATGAAAATGATAGGGCGCGTCGAGATGGGTGCCGTTATGGGTGGAGATGTTGAGCTGTTCCACCGCCCAGCCCTCGCCGCCTGGCAGGTCTTCAACCCTCAAGCCTGGAAAGAAAGCTGCCACCTGCGGGGCCGACATTTTGTGGTCAATATAGGTGATAGACGGGGTCGCGCCCGGTGGATCGGACGCAATATCGGCTCGAAGCGCAACTGACAGATCAATGATACGGCGCGGCATGGCCACCTCCCCTTTTCTCGTCCATTTTTTCGTTTCAGCAGAGCTGCCGGCGCTTCGATCACAGTACGCTGAAGCGCGGAGCGAGATTTGAACCGAGACGGATGAGAAAGAGAAGCACGGCCCTTAAAAAAATCGGCGGCGTTGAGCGCATGCGCGTCCCGCATGAGTGGGAGGCGGCGGGCAGATGGGGCGCCCACCGTTCAGCTTACCAAGCGAGTATGCGGCGCCCGAGAGCCGCGCCGATCGCGGTCAGGATCAGGATCGCAGCCGAATACCAAACCGCGACGAAGAACGGCGAATCATCAGTGCAATGAAGCGCGTAGAAAGCGGCGGCAATCGCCCCCGAGGCAAATCCCGCCATAGCGCCGGCGACTGTCGGCGAGTTCGGCGCTGATGATCGCAGTGCATAGAACAGCCCGACCATCGGCATGATCGCCATGAAGGGAATAGCAACGAGGCAAAAGGCTGCGTTTTTGCCGACCAATCGGGTGCCAAGCTGGGCTACAGGCTCAGTCGACACATCATAGGCAAAGCCGAAAAGCAGCACGGCGACTGGAATGACGCCAAGCATTGCGGGCAAGCGCGCTTCGGTCTTTGCGGCAGCACGCAGCAAGCCAACTGCGGCCAAAGCCAGGGTCAAGACAAAAAGAAGCTTGATCGAGAAGACAGTGGTCGTGGCGACAGTCATGAGATCGGCGCGGGGGCGGATGATGACCGCAAAAACCATCCCGGCCATCACAACGGCCGCCAGCAGAGCAAGCGTGAGCTTCTCCCTCGACCCGCGCTCGTTCAGCAGGGCGTCTCGGCTCAAAAGCGCAATGAGATCATCGGTCTTCATGGGGTTACATGCTCCCGCGGAACAATGTGGCGAGGCCGCCAAGGCCTCGGTGAAGCGCAACCCTGACCGCCCCCTCGGTCATGGATAGCGACTTGGCGGTTTCGGCGGTGTCGTGTCCGTCCACGAACATGGCCTTGATCACGGCTTTCTGACCGGAAGGCAGGCTTTCCGCGAGCTTCATCACATCGGTGGTCGCAATCTCCGGCTCGTCGGAAGGTGCCGCGATAAACTCGGAGATGGCATCGAGATCCACTTGGCCGGTCGAGCCCCGACGACGAAGCGCGTCGATCACTTTGTGGCGAATGATCGCGCGGACCCAGGGGGTCAAGGGCTGCGTCGAAATCCAGGTCGATCGTTTCAGGTGGATCGCGATCAGCGTTTCCTGAACGATGTCCTCCGCATCCGCCGTGGATCGGCCGGCTCGGCTCAATCCGCCGCGAGCGATCGTGCGCAAAAACGGCGTGAGTTCGCGCAAGAGGCGCGCATAGGCCCCTTCGTCCCCCCCAATCGCCGCTCGCATCCAATCGCTCCATTGCGCATCTCGCTCCATTAGAAACTCATGTCCTTGGGGTGTACGGGGGGCGCAAAGAAAACGTTACAAGCCGATTTAGTTCAAAACGCGCGGGGCGTTCGGAATGTCCAATGAGAAGGCGGGGATCTCGGCTTCGAACTCATGTCCGCTGCTGGTGACCATCGTGTAGGAGCCAACCATGATCCCGGTGGGTGTCGTGAGTGGGCACCCGGACGTGTAACTATAGGCGTCGCCAGATTCAATGATCGGCTGCTCGCCGACCACACCAGGCCCCTGGACTTCCTGAACCCGGCCTGAAGCATCGGTAATTCGCCAAAAGCGCGCGCGCAATTGCACGGAATCAATCGACAAATTGGTGATCTCCACTTCATAGGCCCAAAAATAATGGCTATCGGCTGGAGATGACCGCTCTGGCATATAGCGGGGTGTGACGGTGACACGAATGCCGCGAGTGATCGCGCTGTACATAATAGTCCTTCACACGATGAGTTGAGGTCGCGAAACGCTCGGACACAGACCCATCAATGTCAATTGGAGAGACGAGTTCCGATGTTTGATACCGCCTTGCGTCGGCTGATTGACCCCACACTTGATCGCGTCGGCGCCATGCTTGCGCGCCGAGGCGTTCCTGCCGATGCGGTTACTCTCTCCGGCCTGATCGCGGGCCTTGGCGCGGCACTTGCCGTAGCTTGCGGTCTCTTCCTGCTCGCTTTCGCGCTGATGGTCATCAACAGGGCGCTTGATGGTCTCGACGGCGCGATTGCACGTTCGGCCGGTCGCACCGATGCCGGCGGTTTTCTCGACATCATGTGCGACTTCATCTTTTATGGCAGCCTGCCCATAGGATTTGCGATAGCGGTCCCTGCCGAGAATGCCCTACCGGCCGCGGTCTTGTTGCTATCGTTCTATATCAATGGTTCGGCGTTCCTTGCCTTCGCGACCCTCGTTGCGAAGTCCCCGCATCACGAGCATGCGCCAGCGAACAAGGCCTTCCACTATCTCTGGGGATTGGCCGAGGGCACCGAAACCATTGTCGTCTTCTCGGCAATGACCCTTGTGCCGACCTCTTTCCCAGTTCTCGCATGGGGCTTTGCGGCGGTCTGCCTGATCTCAGGGGTGCTGCGGATCGTGCATGGCTATCGCGTTGCGCGCGTTGCTTCCCAGTCTCAGCCTTCTAACGACGGGAAGATGTGAGCGCCATCGGCCCCGAGCGGCAGAGGCTTTGTCCAGCGCACCGCCTTTGCCAGCAATGGGGCGTAGAGATGGGGAAATAACTGGCCGCCACGGGAGGGTTCCCACACCAGCGCAGAGCCTAGGACATCGGCATCAATCGCTGCGAGTATGAGATCGGATTGGCCGGCGAAATGGCGTCGGGCCGTCTCTTGCACCTGATCTGCCGTGGAGAAATGAATGAATCCGTCGGCGAGATCGACAGGCGCGCCGTCAAACTGCCCGGCTGCCTGCGCAGCCTCCCAGGGGGCCCTAGGGCTAATTTTGTAAATGGTTGATGGATGAGCGGCTGACATGACAGCTCCCTTGGGCATGACGTTGGATGTTCACGTAACCGATTGGCAGAGTGGTACAACGAAAATATTTTAAGTTGTTTATTTTGCATAAATACAACTTATGAGGGATTTTTTAGTTACGCGCATGTTAGGTACTCTAACCGAAAGAAGCGTCTTTTCCACTAGACATCCCCTTATTCTGCGTTTATTCCTATTTTTGGAGCACCTTCCTTCGCACCTGAGGTCGAAGCGAGTCAGAACTGGTTGCAGGACGGTGCCAGGACATAAACCCATAGGGGTGATCTCTTGAGTTTACGTCCTCGGTCCCATGCAGCCCAGGGAGACTTCGATGTTCACGCATTCCGAAATCTGGACCGCGCTCGATAAACTTGCGGCCGCGCAGAATTTAAGCGCATCGGGGCTGGCAAAAAAGGCCGGCCTTGACGCGACGACCTTTAACAAATCGAAGCGTGTTCTTGTCGATGGACGCGAGCGTTGGCCCTCAACTGAGTCGGTCGCCAAGGTTCTGGCAGCGACCAACACCACGCTCGATGAATTCGTCGCCTTCGTGGGCAATCCGCGGGTGCGCACAAAGCCCGTGCCGATCGTCGGCTTCGCTCAGGCCGGATCTGGTGGCTATTTTGATGCGAGCGGCTTCCCGGCGGGTAAGGATTGGGACGAAGTGCTCTTCCCCGATATCCCCGATGAGGCGGTTTATGCCCTTGAGGTTCAGGGCGAGAGCATGCTGCCCGCTTACCGCGACGGGGACCGCATTATCGTTTCACCCTCGGCGCCCATCCGGCGTGGTGACCGGGTGGTGCTTCAGACCCGAGAGGGCGAGATCATGGCGAAGGAGTTGCGGCGCCAGACCAATAAGACCATTGAGCTTGCCTCGCTCAATGCGGCCCATGAAGATCGAAGCTTTGCGATCGCTGATGTCGCTTGGATGGCCCGCATCGTCTGGGTGAGCCAGTAACGGCCCGCTAGCGCGTTAAGCGAGTGTACCAGCCAGCGCCTTTGCGATCATCGCCCGCGTCTCCGCAATGCCATAGAGCGCCACGAAGGACCCAAAGCGCGGGCCCTTCTCTTGGCCGAGCAGGATCCGATAGATCGTCGCAAACCATTCGGACGAGACGCCGGGCTTTTCAGGCGTGGCCCCCTTGGCCTTGAGGTCCTGATAACGCGGGATCGCACGACCGACATCATAGAGCGCAGTTTGGATGTCTTCGGCGCTCGCGTCAGCCGGCAATGCCTTTAGCGCCTGATCGAGCGACAGCATGGCCGCATGTTCAACCTCGTCAGGCGCCTTGAACGCCTTTTTCGGCTTCTCGAAATCATTGAAGTAGCGCACCGCATAGCCAGCGAGCTGATCAAGCTTGGGATGGGTTTCCGCGCTTGTGCCCGGCGCATAGCGCCGGATGAAGCCCCAAAGCACCGCCTTATCCTCGGCATTTGAGGCGGAGGCGATATTCATCAGCATTGAGAAGGAAATCGGCACATCGACGGTTGGCGGTTCGCCGTCGTGAATGTGCCAGACGGGATTAAGGAGCTGCGCCTTCTCGTCCTGGGTCGGATAGCGCTCAAGGAAAGCGAGATAGTCGTCCACGTTGCGTGGGATGACATCAAAATAGAGCCGCTTCGCGCTCTTCGGCTGCTGATACATGAACAGCGACAGGCTCTCCGGCGTCGCATAGCTCAGCCATTCCTCGATCGTGAGGCCATTGCCCTTGGACTTCGAGATCTTCTGGCCGCGCTCATCGAGAAAGAGCTCGTAATTAAAGCCCTCCGGTGGCGTGCCGCCCAGCGCCCGACAAATCTTGCTCGACTGGGTCACCGAGTCGATCAAATCCTTGCCCGCCATTTCATAGTCGACCCCAAGGGCCGTCCAGCGCAGCGCCCAATCGGGCTTCCACTGCATCTTGGTGTGCCCACCTGTGACCGGCGTCTCGTACTTTTTGCCGCTGTCATCAGCCCAGACGAAGGTGCCACGGGCAACATGGCGCTCAAGGACGGGCACCTGCATCACGACGCCGCTGTCCGGATGGATCGGCATGAAGGGCGAATAGGTCGCGCGGCGCTCTTCCCCGAGCGTCGGCAGCATGATCGCCATGATCTCCTCATAGCGATCAAGCGCGATCAGCAGCGTCTCGTCGAAGGCCCCGGAGCGATAGCGCTCGGTGGATGAGACGAAGTCGTAATCGAAACCAAACTGGTCGAGGAACACCCGCAGGCGCGCGTTGTTATGCGCGCCAAAAGAGTCATGGGTGCCGAAGGGATCGGGAACCGCCGTCAGCGACCGACCGAGATGCTGGCCCAACAAGTCCTTGTTCGGCACATTATCCGGCACTTTTCGCAAACCATCGAGATCATCGGAAAAGGCGATGAGCGTTGTCGGCACGCGGTTCTCGGTCAAAAGATGAAACGCGCGGCGCACCATGGTGGTGCGGGCGACCTCACCGAAAGTGCCGATATGCGGCAAACCGGAAGGGCCATAGCCGGTTTCGAACACCACCGGACCGGTCTTTGGCCGTTTCTCCAAACGCGCCAACAGCTTGCGAGCTTCCTCGAAAGGCCAGGCGGTCGAGACGCGGGCGGCCTCGACGAGAGCGGGGGTGACGGAAGACACGGTGGGGATAGCCTCTGGTAGACGGGATCACGGGAGGCCGGGTTGTAGAGCGCTTCGCCCGGTCAATAAACCCCGATGGGGAAGTACTTGAGATAAATCTCGGCATAGACCCCTCGGTCCCAAAGGCGCTGCATAGCGAAATTGATCGCCAAGCGCAGGGGATCATTGCCACGCCTCAACACCACCGCCATGCCTTCGCCAAAATAGCGCGACTCCGTGAAGGCACCATCTAGAAACCGGCAGCAGGCCTCAGAGGCTGTGCCATTGAGCCAGAATGCGAGGCCGATGCCGTCCGCGAAGAGGACGTCGACTTCGCGATCACGAACGGCAAGACGGGCCTCAGCCAACGTCCGATACGGGCGGAGCTGCGAGTTACGATAGAAATCGCGCAGATAAGCTTCGTGGGCCGTGCCAACGACCACCGCGATGGTGCGCCCGGCGAGCGTCTCCGGTCTTGCGTCGGCAAGCGTTGTATCGGACCGCATGACGAAGCGCGCAGGCGTTTCCATATAGCGGTCGGTGATCTCGTAACGACGCCGGAGGTCGCGGGTAACAGCCAGAGAGGCAATGACCGCATCGCCGGCATTGCGGTCGAGGCTCTCGAGCAATGTATCCCACCGGCGGACCTGAACCGTGCAGGAAATGCGCAATTCGACGCAGATCGCGCGGGCGAGGTCCACATTGAAGCCGATAGGCTGCCCGTCGGAGCCAAGGAAGTTGAATGGCGGGAAGTCGTCTTCCACCAGAAAACGGATGGTCGAGACGCGGGTCATGTCCGGGCGATCCACACGTCGACGCGGATCCCAGAAATTAGGCACTTGCTCCAGGCCGGCAGCCGGCTGCGCATTCAGCGGCACAGCTGGCATCAAGGCTGAGATCGCGAGCAGAAGCGCAACAATAAAACGCATGGTTGATTCCGGGATGGTCCTAATCTCTGCAGGACCGCGTGGCCTCATATAGCCTGAGTGTCCCCACAATGGGCAACCACTTGGTGGCGCATCGCATGTCCCTCGCCGTGCATGACCGCGCCGAGCTGTTGCAAGCGCCGGCATCCCTACCGATCGCGCGGCCCGACCCTCTGGTGTCGGCGGGCACTCTCATTGTCGCGGCAAGAGTGGGAGAGGCGTCGGCGCGCCAGTCCCAAAAGATGGCAAAACGCTGGGGCGTCTCAGTGACGGAGGCCGCTATCGGTCTTGGCTTAATCACGCCAGAGGCCGTTGCGGAAGAACTCGCTAGTCTCATTGGTGCGGAGTTTATGGTCGCCTGCGGGTCGGATTTCAGACTTCTGGCGCCAGACGACCCGTGGCAGGCGACGCTCCAGCGCGGCGTTGTAACTGTGCGACGGACTGATGGCTCGCTCGCCCTTTTGATCGGGCCGCGGGGAGCAGAAATTGATCGGATCGTGCTCGGCTTTAGCCGAACACAACTGAGAGGGGTGCCTGTCCTTGTCTCGACGCCGCAAGATTTCGCGGCCTTTTTGCGCGAGACGCAGTCTGATGCCTGGGGTCAGACCGCCGTCAACACGCTCAGGTCGTTTGATCCTCAAGCCTCGGCGTCCGATCGCTGGCTCATGGCACTCACGGCGTCAATCACGGTTCTGACGACGCTTGCTGTCGCAGTGGGTCTGATTGCAGCACCACCGGCCCTCTCCTTTGCGACCGGCGCTTTGGTGGGCGCCGTTATCTTTGCCTGGGTTGCGGTCCGGCTTCTGACTTTGGCGGTGTCTCCGCCTGCCCTGCCCCGACAAAGGCTCAAAGACGCAGACCTTCCTGTCTATACGATCCTGATCGCGCTCTATCGTGAGGAGCGAATGATCACGCCGCTTTTGGCAGCCCTCGCGGCACTCGATTATCCCGCAGCGAAGCTCGACATTAAGCTGATCGTCGAGGCCGATGACCCGGCAACGCTTGCCGCGATTCGAATGGCTAGGCCCCACGCGGCAATCGAAGTGATTGTGGCCCCAACCGCCGGGCCTCGGACGAAGCCGAAAGCACTGATGGCGGCGCTGCCCTTCGCGCGAGGCCGCCATGTGGTGCTCTATGATGCGGAAGATCGCCCGGCGAGTGGGCAATTGCGCGAGGCCGCCGAAACCTTCGCGGCGGCACCCGCACGGCTCGGCTGCCTGCAGGCGCCTTTGCGCATTGACCTGCCCGGCCAGGGAGATCGCCTCAACTGGCTCAAATCACTCTATGCAGCTGACTATGATGCGCTTTTCGGAATAATCCTGCCTGCCATGGCCCATTTAAACATGCCTTTGCCCTTGGGCGGGACTTCCAATCACTTCCGCATTGAGGCGCTGACTGAAAGCGGCGGCTGGGATCCCTTCAATGTGACCGAGGATGCTGATCTCGGCTTTCGTCTGGCCCGCCGAGGATGGAGTGTCGGCACCATCGGCGCACCCACTTTCGAAGAGGCGCCCGCAACATTGCCATGCTGGGTCAAGCAGCGGACGCGCTGGTTCAAAGGCTGGCTTCAAACCCTTGCGGTTGTCGCACGCAACGCGCCGAGGCTTCCGAGTGAACTGGGGCTCAAGGGGCTGGCAGCCTTGGCGGTGACGGTCCTTGGATCAACCGCCACCGCGATCCTTCATCTTGTCTGTATGTTCGCTCTGGCGGTCAGCCTCGCGCGGAGCAATTTCGGGCTTGAGGTTCTGGCGACGCTGGCTGTCGCTTTCATCGGCTATGGTGCGACAGCCATGCTCCTTGCCAAAGGTGCGCAGAAGGCCGGGCGGCGCATCGGCTATGGAACACTCCTCGCATTGCCCTTGTTCTGGCTCCTGATGGGCTTAGCGGCGTTCGCCGCCATCGCTGCCTTGGCACGCCGCCCCTATCATTGGGCGAAGACTGAGCACGGCCTTCAGAGCAGCGATATTCCCGCTGGGGTTGCATTTATACCCGTTTCAGGTGCAAATCAGGACATGGCCGGTCCTAAGGTTCAGACCCGGGATGTCTCTTCTTCCGACGTGAGCGAAATGCTCGCGCATCGCTTTGTCGAAACGGCTGAGAAGGCTTTGGTCGGGCCGCATCATGATCGGGCGACTGCAACAGCCGCAGCTGAGCGTTTTCGCCAAAAGCTCGCCGTTGACGGTGCAGGCTCTGTCGCCCTCGCAATCATCGATGCGCACATCGAGAAACTGTCGGGATCGTAGCCTCCAGAACGTGCTCGCTCGATTGCGCCGAGCACCGTCCACTTTTCGACCGATGGACGGCTTAGGACGCAAACTCATAGAGGGTGGGCATTTTGACGCTAGGGAATTCGGTGATCAGATTTTTTCGGGCGACCGCAAGCAAACCTATCGGTTTGCTTGCGGTCGACCGGAGAAATATGACCCGAATTCGCCGCGCCTGCGGTGGGCTTGGGGAGCA
>JBAWYY010000060.1:0-10668 GCA_037143285.1 Alphaproteobacteria bacterium
CCTTCACAGTCGCCTCCGACACGGTCAGTTCGTAAGCGATCTGTTTATTCAAAAGCCCCTCGGACAGCATCATCAAAACCCGCACCTGTTGCGGGGTGAGGCTTGCCAGTCGTGCGACCATCTTGGCGGTATCCGCGTCGCGCGTGGCCGACAGGTCAATATCGGCGGGCAAGGATGTGCCGCCCTCGAGGACGCGTTGAATGGCCGCACGCATCGTATCGATGCCATAGGTTTTCGGGATGAAGCCCGAGGCCCCGAACTCAAAGCAACGCCTTATCACCGCGCGATCTTCGGTGGCCGAGACGACCACCACGGGGACGCCAGGATATTGCGCCCGCAAATACATCAGGCCGGAGAAGCCCTTCACGCCGGGCATGGCGAGATCAAGCAGAACCAGATCAACATCGGAGTCGCCGCTCAAAAGGTCCGACATCTCGTCGAACGAGCCTGCCTCCGCCACGTTGACCGAGGCGGGTAACCCAGAAAGCGCCTCTTTCAGCGCGCCTCGGAACAGCGGATGGTCGTCAGCCACGACGACCCGGTAGCTCTGAGTGGCGATCACCGAGCCCAACTCCCCTGTGGTTTCCTATACTCGCCGCCTTCTTTTTGAACGGCCACAGGTGATTGTCACGGTTTTCCGTGCGCCTCGCAAGGCCGGAACGCAGTATCCAAGAAAAAACCACCATCAAGAGCGGGGTTTAGCATCCTCGCCCTTGAGATAGGGATAGCGGTCGGCGAATTCGCCGGTATAGCCGAGGTTCCGGGTTGTAGGGGAACGCACCAATTCCTTTTTATCCTCGACCTTGGTCCCGAAGAGGCGATCGGCAATGGCCGTGGTGATCCCAAAATTCCGGTTTTCATTCACATAATGGTGCAGCGCATGGGCCTGCCGGCGCTCAAGAAAATAGCTCGACTGCAATTGATCGTCGGTATGGCAGGAGAAGTGGACGATCTCGTACCAGGAAAACAGGAGAAGGGCGGCACCCGCGAGCGGAATGGCTGAGGTGAAGGACAAAGCCGCGTAAAGCACCGTGACGGTGGCTACCAAAAGGATTGCTGACGCAGGGTGAGCAAGGATCACATCGAGGCGCTTCGGCTCCATGTGATGGGCGTAGTGAACGCGCTCCCAAAATTTGGCGAGCACCGGGTTTTTCGCAAGTTCGAGGAGATGCAGCACATATTTGTGCGTCACGAACTCGACGAAGGGCAAGAAGATGACGGCAATCACGAGAGCCGGCAGGATATCGATCCAGGACAGGGCCACGACCGAGTAGCCGAAAATCAGCAGGGCAGCGCCGGTGTAAAGCGCGATAGCGCCGCGCAGTTCCTTGTGGCGCACGGTGGATGCCACATCCCTGGCGATCAAGGTCAGTTCATTCAACATTGCCATGGAAGAAACTCCTCTTGCGGCCCTTCAGATAGGCTTTTCGAACGAATTTGAGAAGGATCAATACGCCGGACATGGTGACGCGTATGATGCGACCATCGGCGGGATCGTCGATGGCGCTCATCCGCCGGCACAAGCTGGGATCAAGCCATGACAACACTACCGCAGCATTTCCATCGCATTCGCCTGAATTTGGCGCGATCAAAGGAATTTCCCGATGGTTCGTCACGCCACGGCTATGAATTTGTCGTGCCGCTGGATGCGACCGGCCATATCGATACCGTCTTATGGAAGCAGCATCGCGCCCTGTGCACAGTGCGACGCATTTGGGCTGGAGAGGCGGATCTGAACGGACTTTTGGTCCACAAAGCCGGCGGCGATCGCGGAGGCACCTGGATTTTTGATTACGACGGCACGAGCGATTTCGATGACGAGGCAGGTTATCGTTTTGGCGCTCATGCCATGCAGATCGGCGAATATGTCTCGATCAAAGATGAAGACGGTGTCCTTCACACCTTCATCGTGACGAGCCTCGACGCGGTCTAGATTCTGTCGACCTAACTAGATCCCGATATGGGACGTAGCTGTTAACGGCTGACCGCGAAGCTCAAGTTGGCGTCGAGTGAGCGCAGGATGATGCACTCGAAAGCAGCCAAAACTGATGCGGACAGAGCGGGACCATCGCGTGTTTAGCGATTCGGTCCCGGTCCGTTCGCGCTACGGACCAATCGTTAAACATCGCCGGTCGACCGCATCAGGGATGCGCGGAGCGGACGGCATTGCATTTCACCCTTGGGCAAGAGCGCGCGCCGACAGCGCTTCGATATCGTGCAAGGGACTGTTCCGTCTTGTGACATATGCTTCATGATTTCAGGACGTTGCAGAAGAGGAAAGCGCCCGCCTCTCTGCAATTTCCTCGATAAATTCGCTGCAATCGTGCCGGACAGGCCGGGAACATCGGCGGCTTAGCGATTCGGTCCCGCTCTGTTCGTGATCCGATCCAAGCGTGAAGACATGCCGATCAACCAGTGATGCATAAAGGTCCGCCCGGTGCCGATAGGACGAGGCCGAGAAGCCCCGTTGCCGCAATCGCGACACCAACCGTTCGCCGTGCGAATTCGCCACGCGCTGCCGCCTTCAAGCCGCCGAGGCCCAAAGCGGTCAATGTCACAGCCGGCAAGGTGCCCAACCCGAACCCCGCCATGGTGGCCGCCCCACCGGCGCTGGAGCCCGAAAGCATCGCCGTCACGAGCGCCCCATAAACCATCGCACAGGGAAGAAAGCCCCAGAGCGCACCGAGGACGATGGGTGAGGCCGGGCCGACGGCGGCGCCAACGCTGACCAACCGGCGCGTGATCGGCAGCGTGACGGCATCAAGTCCGGTTAGGGCCGGTGCGAAGCCCGCAACCGATGCCCCGATCCAGACGAGGCTTACCGCCCCTGCCCATTGCAACACGCGAAAACCGATCACTTGGTCGATCACCCCAAAGAGCGAGGACCCGAAGGCGCCAACCAAGCCGCCCATGGTCACATAAGCGAGAACCCGGGCGAGTTGAGCGAGCATCAGCATCCGAGCGCGGCCCAGGGTCCCGGTGCCGGGATCCAGCATCATTGTCAAAGACGTCGCAATGCCACCGCACATGCCTGCGCAGTGGAGGCTCGCCGCTACCCCCAGGATCAAGCCAGCGAGAAAGCCGAATTCAGATGGCGACGTGATCACGACCAAGCGCTCCCCGGCGATGATAAGGCCGTGAAAATAGGGAGACGCTAGACCCTTGTCCTTGCGCTTGATCAAGCGCGAGGCGCTCGTTCGGTCGCCAAGATCAACAACAAGAGATGGTGTATTAATACCTTATTCTACAATAAAGTGTTCTTCGGTTGAAGTATGGGGCGTATGTGGATGATTGTGGCGAGCACGTGTGCAAGTGCATAGTGCACATCCAAATTCCCCTTCGGACCCTGGTGTCTCAAGTTGAGCGAACCCATCAAGATTCTCCTGGTTGACGATGACCCAGACGATGTTTTCGTGATTGAGCGCGCGTTGAGCGACTCGCCTTTGCAGGTGGCGATCACCCATGCCGGCAATGGCAGGGACGGTCTCAATCGACTGAACGCCGAGCCCGACGGCTTCGATCTCGTGCTCCTCGACATCAATATGCCCGTCATGGACGGATTGACCATGCTCGGTCAGGTTCGCGCCGATGACCGGTTCAGCGAACTGCCGATCGTGGTGCTGACCACGTCGCGGGAGAAAGATGTGCTCGATGAAGCCTTAAGGCTCGGGGCCAATGCTGCGGCCTCGAAGGCCTCAAGCTTTGAGGCCATGCGCGACATTGTCCAATCGATCGTAGACCTTTGGTCCGGAACGCTGTGGCGGGCCTCGCCAAACAGCTAGGTGCTGACCGCCGCTTTATGCCGCTGACTGGGCGTCACTCACAATCGCGCCGGCCGGGATGTTGAGGGTGAATGTCGCCCCCATTCCAGGCTGCGATGAGCAATCAATCGCCCAGCCATGACGATCGGTGATCGACTTTACGAGTGCGAGCCCAATTCCTGAGCCCTCGAATTCAGCCTTTGAGACGAGGCGCTTGAACGGCTGGAAAATCTGGTCCTTCAGACCCTCATCAAAGCCAATACCCTGGTCGGTCACTGACAAAGACACACCACCGTCGCGGGTTATTGCGGCTTCAATAGTGAGGCTCGCGACCGTGTTCGGCTTTCGATACTTGAGGGCATTTTGAACGAGGTTCTGAATGATCTGGCGCACGAGCGCACGGTCGCCGACCACTTGGATATCCGGCAGCGAGACCATAATCTGTGCAACACTATCCCCGGTCTCATAGCCAGTGCACTGTTCGACTACCTCCTTGACGAGCTTCGAGAGGTTGAACTCGTCACGCTCAAGCGCCTGATCCTACATTTTCGAGTAGCGCAGGAGGTCGGTGACCAAAGTGCGGCCGTTCTCAGCGGCTTTCGACATGACTTCAATGGCCCGGTCGACGTCATCGGTCCGTCCATTGTCCAAGGCGCGCCGCAGGATGCCGGAGAAGGTGTGGATCTTGCGCAGAGGCTCCTGCAAATCGTGGGAGGCGATATGGGCGTATCGGCTGAGTTGAGCTGCCTGTTCCTCAAGGCGCGCCTCACGCAGCTTCAACTCGGTGATGTCGGTTCGCAGCCCTACGATCGAGCCGTCCGGGGTCCGGTGCTCTTTGATGCGCAGCCAACGTCCATCCGGCAAGGGTTGCTCGATACGCTCACCGGGGTCGCGATGCAGCGCGAGGCGGTGCTTGATCCATTCCTCCTCGCGTCCGATCGCGTTTGGATATTGGCCATGCGCGACCCCCAACCGGATCAATTCCTCGAAAGTTGCCCCAACCCGAAGCGCAGGCTTTGTTGAGGCATAGACCTCTTCATATTTGGTGTTCCACACGACCAGCCGGTCGTCGGGGTCAAAGATGGCGAAGCCGTCATCAATCGCCTCAAGGGCCTGGGCGAGATGCTCACCCTTGTCGATCGCTTCCCGCTCTCGCTGTTGCAATGCTCCAGCGACCGCATCAAGGCGAATTGCGAGTTCGAGGAGCTCCGTACCGCCCTTGGTGATACCGGAGCGTGCACCGTAGTCACCCGCGATGAGGCGGTCCGTGAGGCGACGCATCGCCTTGATCGGCGGTGTAACCCAGCGATTGACGGCAATGGCGAAGATGAAGAAGCCCAAGGCTAGTACAGTAGCGAGAGCCATCAGGCTTCGATGGAATTGCTCGGTCACGACCCTTTCAACGTAGTTGGCATCGACCAAGGGCCGAACAAACATCCCACCGGGGATGTTATTGACCGCTGACCCATCCAAGATCGTGACGTCTTTCATGTCACGCAGAAGCGTCTGGCCAAGAATGATCGGCTCGTCGTGACTGAGCCCCGCATGAGCGAAGATGCGCCCGTCCCCATTAGTGAGGGCAAGTCCGAAGGCATGCGCCACGGTCGCGCCGTTCATCTGATCGGTGACCCAGGTCAAATCAAGCGCAGCCATAATGAAGGCGTCGGTCCCATTCGGGCCGACGACCAGGGGGAGCCCTAAAACCAAGACAGGGCGGCGGGACATTGCGCCGATGCGCAACCGGCTAAAGGCGCGATCCCCCACCATGACAGGAAGCTCCGGCACAGCCGTCTGCTCGCTGCTGGTCGGGCGCCAAGATCGGCAAGCGGCGGGCTTTTCCGCAGTGCCAATCGTGAAGATTGAATAGCGCTTGCCGGCGATAGTGTGCAGGCGCGCGAGAAATTGGTCGCAACCCTCCACATCATCGATCGATAACGAGCGACCCTCACGAGCGCCCGCCAAGAGATCAAAGCCGGATTGGACCATCTGCTGGATATGTTGCGCGGTGAGCCCCGCTTGAGCATTGGCCTGGAGGACGATATCGGCGTGCAGACGCTTGGATTGGCCGACAAATTCGGCCACAGCGAAGATAGCAAAGGGCGTCAGCGCCAGAGCGGCGCACACCATGAGTTTGCTCTTGAGCCGCCCCCAAAGCGGTAAGGGCGTTTGGGAGGATTGCCGACTGCTCGAAGCCATTGACATCACAGGAGATCGCCGCGGCCGATACCGCTCGACGTGATGTTGGCTTGGAACGGTTAAGGAACCTGCAAAAGGACGCGTGCAGGCCGCATTAGATCATGAACGCGCCAGAATTCGACGGCGCGGCAAAGCGCCGACAGAGGCAAGCCTCGGCGAGAGGGCATTCGGTTGGCACGGCCGGGCGACGCAGAGCGGTGCAGTAGTTTTCGATGCGGTCGCGATCGACATGGAGCATGGCGCGTAAATTTTTCGAATAGGGAACTGGCCCAAAAAAAGTCTTTGTCCGCACGAAGGGTCGTGGCGATCGCAGCATGCTTTCGATCCGCATGCGGAGGGTCGAAGGACCAAAGGGCTTTGCCAGATATTCATGGGCCCCCAGTTCAATCGCCCGCAAAACTGCACCGCGAGAAACATCCGAACTCATGGCGATAATCGGGACATAGCGCGCCTCTGACTTGAGTTCGCGGATATGACGAACAAGCGCTAGGCCATCGTTCATATTGAGATCGATGATCATGATGTCCGGGCGCTGACGCTCGGCGCCGATCAGGGCCTCTTCCGCCTCTGTCAGTTCCACGAAGCGATCTGCACCGAAGCTCGTAAGTGTCGAGCGCACCAATTTACGCTGAAAGGCGTTGTCGTCCGCGACAGCGATGAGGGCTTTGGAGAGTTGAACGGGCTGGATCATTGACCGTATCGGCAGCAAACCCATCACCCCAATCGCGGGCGCAGGGCAGTAGTGTAGCGTGATTTGGGCAGAAGTGAACTGTCAACAAGGATGGACGACGCCGACGGGCATCCGTCTTTTTGCCTTAACCAGCCGCGAAGGGTGCACGAAGGGCGTGATCCAGGCTATGAGCGGGACTTGTATCTAATCTGTGACCAACGCTCGCATGCTTCCTATCGTCATCGTCAACTGGAATGGCCACGAGGACACTATCGAGTGCCTCGAGTCGCTCTTGCGTCTGGACCACGAGGATGCGCGGATCATCGTCTGCGACAACGGTTCCGATCAAGGTTCGGTCAAGGCGATCCTTGATTGGGCACATGGGGCACGAGAGGCTCGTCGGACCGGGCCGATATGGGCCCGATTACCTCTCGAACGGCGCCGAGAGCCTTCGATCGCGGTGATCGGCATGAACGAGATCGACCGAGCGCCCGCCGGCGACCCGTTCATCACAGTGATCACGATCGGGACCAATCTCGGATTTGCCGGCGGCAATAATGTCGGCATTCGCCATGCTCAGGCCCGCTGTTCCTTTCGTCTGCTCTGGCTCCTGAACAATGACACGGTGGTGGCACCCGGTGCCGCAGCGGCCTTTCTCGCACGCTATTATGAGGGCGGAGGCGAAGGCCACCGCGCGCTTGGCCTCTGCGCCGGAGAATTGCGCTTCTACGACACGCCGGATGCGATCCAGGCCTTAGGGGGCGGGTTTAATCCGCAGACCCTCGTGACCCGACACCTCAGTGCGCACACCGCCGTGAGCAACGTGCCGGATCGAACCGTTATCGAAGAAGCGCTTGCCTATCCCATTGGCGCGAACATGGTTGTGTCGTCGGCCTTCCTTGAGGCGGTCGGCCTCATGGAAGAAGGCTATTTCCTGTTTTACGAGGAGCTTGATTGGGCCCTACGCGGCCGAGACCAATTCCAGATCGGGTTCGCGCCGGGCGCCGTCGTTTATCACAAAGAGGGCGGCACCATCGGGACCAGCACACGCGGGCACCAGAGTGCAATGAGCACCTATTTCCTGCGTCGTGGGTTGCTTCTCTTCACCGCGAAATTTTTCCCCCGGAAGCGCAAACAGGCGATCGCACTCATCATCTGGTACGCGCTCGGCGATCTCGCGCAATTGCGGTTTGACCGGGTTTCCGCAGCCTTTCGGGCGATCAAGGCTGCGTCAGCGCGCGGCGCCTAACAAGGCTCAGAGCAAACTCGTTACTCGTCGTCGGCAGTCGTCTCAGTTTCCGACTGCTTTGATTTCTGGCGCGCCCACATGGAGGCGTAATGGCCTTTTTGCGCGACCAGCGCCTTGTGGGTGCCGCGTTCGATGATCTGACCCTGGTCCAAAACGATGATGTTGTCAGCGGTAACAACGCCGCCGAGGCGGTGGGTCACGCTCACCACAGTGCGCGTCTTAGCGATCTTGCGAAGCGTTTCGTTGATATTGGCCTCGGTGCCGGGATCGAGCGCGCTAGTCGCCTCGTCCAGGATCAAAACCGAGGGGTCGCGCACCAGCGCCCGGGCAATGGCCACACGCTGGCGCTGGCCCCCGGAGAGCTGACCGCCGCGCTCACCAACCGGCGTATCGTAGCCAAGCGGGAGCTTCATAATGAAGTCGTCGACCTCCGCCTGTTTTGCGGCCCATCGTACCTCGTCCATGGTCGCGTCGGGCTTGGCCATGCGGATATTCTCAGCGATGGACGCATTGAACAGGAAGCTCTCCTGGAACACCGTGCCCATTTGCCCTCGCAACGAGGTCTGGCTGACGGTTCGAATGTCCACGCCGTCAAATTTAACGCTGCCGCCGGCTGGGTCATAAAAGCGGAGGAGCAGGTTCAAGAAAGTGGACTTGCCCGAGCCC
Source organism: Alphaproteobacteria bacterium (assembly GCA_037143285.1). Classification (GTDB taxonomy): domain Bacteria; phylum Pseudomonadota; class Alphaproteobacteria; order Rhizobiales; family Phreatobacteraceae; genus Phreatobacter. The sequence goes on from JBAWYY010000060.1 coordinate 8,543, forward strand.
GATGCGCCGACAATACCTAGAAAAGTGCCTTTCGGTACGGTGAGCGATAGGCCTTCGATGCGGAATTGCGAGCCTGGATAGGCAAAGCCCACGGTGTCGAACACGATCTCTTTCTCGAAGGGCGCGAGTGTGCCCGCATCGGGCGCGTCAAGCAGCGTCGGCTTCTGATCGAGCATGTCGTTGAGATGGTGGACCGACCCCACGGCCTGGGCGAGTGTCGGGACATATTGGGTGACATTGGTCAGCGCATAACCCATCGACAGGAACACGCCTTCAAACGCGATGATGGTGCCGACCGTGATGCGGTCCGTGAAGGCCCAATAGGCGCCCAGGGCAAAGACCAGGATGTGGATGACATAGAGGCCGGTCTGAGCTGTTCGCTCGACCAGGGCGGAGGCGAAGCTCGTCCGACGCGCGAGACCAAACCATGACTGGTTGATGGCGGAGAATTCGGATCGCGCTCTCCGCGCGAGACCATAGGCCTTGATGACCGGCTGCGCCTGCACATTCTCCTGCACCGTACCCAGCAAACGCCCCTCGGTGAGGCGCTTGTCATAGGCATAGGCAAAGGCGCGCTTGGCGAACATGCGCGGCCACAAAAGGATCATCGGAAAGATCATGGCGGCGATGAGGCCCAGCCAGATGTCGAACATGAACATCAGGATGGTGGCGTAGATGACCTCCAGGAACGGCATCAAAAACAGCGGCACGAAGGAGACGACGCCCACTTCGAGGGCGACGAGATCGCCCGAAAACCGGGACAGGATCGTGCCGGTCGGTGTCGTGTGGAAGAAGGGCATCGACAGCGATTGCACGTGATCGAAGAGGTACTGGCGAATATCCTTCACGACGTCTGAAAAGATGCGGGTGTAGAGATAGTCGGCGAGCAGAGCCACGACAGAGACTGTCACCGCCGCGATGCCCATGAAGGTTAGCGACCAGACAAGCGCGTCCCAGTTTTTGGCAATAAGCCCCTCATCGATCAGATATTGGGTGACGAGGGGGAAGGAAAAGTTCAAGGCGGCTTCGATCAGCACGACCAGGAACAACAGCGCAAGGCCCATGCGGTAGGGCGAGGTAAAGGGCTTCAGGAATTCGTAGATCGTCCTGACATCACCGGCATTGACGACTTCATCCTCTTCAAGCTCCGTTTCCGGCTCGACATAGGGTCCTTCGACCGGGGGCTTTTTGGGATCGTCGGTCATGCGTCTCGAGCGCCGTTCGGAAGTTTGCGTGGTCCATTAGTAGCGTCGAAACGTGACGCGGTCACGTGAGGATCGCATCGGTCCGCCCATGGACCTCTACAGATATGGGAATGACGAACAGCTGCGAATTTGCAGCCATCGACAAGGCTGTTTCTTAGACCTAGAACGACCACCCGTTCTGCTGCCCCGGCTTGCTATGCCCACTGAACAGCCTCGCGATCTTGCCAAAGTCGTCCTGTGGATGACCGGATCGCTTCTCTCGTTTTGCGTTGTGGCGCTGTCGATCCGGGGGCTGCAAGATAAACTCACGCTGTTTGAGATCCTGTCGCTCCGCAATATCGGCGGGCTGATCATTCTGGCGCTGATGCGCCTGCTCGCGCCCTCCCCCGATCAGCAGTTACAGCCTGATCGCTTCGGCTTGCATGTCTTGCGCAACGTCTTTCACTCCATTGGTCAGTCGCTTTGGGCCTGGGGGGTGATCGTTCTGCCGCTTGGGACGGTCTTTGCCATCGAATTCACCACACCGGTCTGGGTCGCGCTATTCGCAGTTCTTTTCCTCGGTGAGAAAATGACAATCTCACGCGCGCTTGCGCTCGCCGCAGGCCTTGTCGGGGTGCTCGTCATTCTGCGTCCGGGCCTAGAAGGGTTTCGGATTGAGGCCTTGGCCGTGGTTGCGGCCGCCATCGGCTTCGGCGTTCAGATCGTCACAACCAAGGCGCTGACCACCACCAATTCAACCTTCACCATCCTGTTTTGGATGAACCTGATGCAATTGCCGATGAACCTCGGGGCCAATGCGGTGCTTGGCCATTCCCCGCTGTTCATGGCGAAAATCGATTGGTCGATGTGGCTGCCGGTCATCGGCATCGCGGTGTCGGGCTTCACAGCGCACTATTGCCTCACCAACGCCTTCCGCCATGG
>JBAWYY010000061.1:0-10526 GCA_037143285.1 Alphaproteobacteria bacterium
GCCTATGCCTCGGGCTTGTTCTTCACGAGCTTCATGATCGTTGCCATGTCGCCACCGGTGGAATTTGTGGCGCTCGCCATCGTGATCGGCGGCGGCGGCTTCGTGCTCTTGCACAATTCCCTGCAGAACAACGCCACCCAAATGAACCCCGAAGGACGTGGGGCTGCGATTGCGGTCTACGCGTTCTGCTTTTTCGTCGGTCAGACCATCGGGGTCGCTATCAGCGGCTTTCTGTTCGACCGGGTGGGCGCCGTGCCGCTCTTCATGGGCAGCGCCATCCTTTTGCCGATCCTGGTCTTCTGGTTCCGCTCGGGCCTCGAGCGCGAACAAAAAGGCACCTGACGCGCTTATAAAACCTAGCGCGGTCCCGCGCCCCGCGACACCCGCTCGATCTCTGCACGCACCAGTCGCTCGACCAATTGCGGCAGATTGTCATCGAGCCAATTCTTCAGCATCGGTCGAAGCATGTCCTTCATAAGGTCTTCGAGCGTGCGCGAATTGTTGGACAAGATCGTATTGGTGAGCGAACCAAAGGCCGCACCAACAGCCGCATGGGCCTCATTGGACAACAGCATTTGTTCAGGTGCCGACTGGCGCGGAGCGGCCATCGGCGCAGGCGCCGGCATGGGCTGGACGGCGACCGGCGGCGGTTCAAAAAAGTCGATGTCGTTTGTCCGCGCGATCGGTTTGATCACCGGCGGCGCGACGGCAACCGCTTCGGTAAGGTCGAGAATATCGGGCTCGGGAGCAGGAGCGGGCGCCGGCGCTTTAGCTTTAGGTGGGGGCGGCGGATCGTCGAACCCCGCCATCAACGCATCGATATCGTCTTGGGATTTCGGCGCTTCGGGCGCTGCAACCATGGGCGCTGGGGCCGGAGCTTGTGCCTTCGGGGCGGGCTTGGGTTCGTCATCAGCGATGATCCGGCGGATCGAGGCGAGAATTTCCTCCATCGACGGTTCGTTAGCCTTGGTCGCTTGTGACATCACGCTGCCCCTATCCGCACCACTGCGATAGTTCAGGGATCTCCGCTGTCCCTGATCCTACCTTCGGTGAAGCTCACCGATTCGGACCTCACCACTATGCACGCAGCCTCAATCTCGGCCAAATGCGAGTGAGGACCAAAGCGTGGAAAACCCCGAAGAAAGTTCGCGGAACGGGTCGAGTATTACCGACCGTCAGGCGTGCGGATGCCAATCCACTGATCACGCACCTGATTGTAGTGCACGGTCGGATCAAAGATCTCGGTCCTCAAGGCCAGCCGCTGAGCGTTAAGGCGCCCCATGGCAGCGAGTACCGAGTAGGACAAGACCACGCGGTCGCGTTGTGCACGCACGAGAGTAACGCGAGCCTCAGTCAAGGTCTGCGTGGCGTTGAGAACGTCGAGCGTCGTGCGCTGGCCGACTTTGGCTTCCTCACGAACGCCATTCAGCGCAATTTCGGCGGCACGCACTTGGGCTTCCGCCGCCTGGATCTGCGCCCGCGCCGCTTCCAAACCAGCCCACGACTGCACAACGGCCTGACGGACGGCGGCCTGGGCCGTTTCAACGCGGATTCGCTGTTGTGCGGCGGTCTCATCCGCCTGGCGGATCGTCGCATAGTCGCGACCGCCGTTGGCGTAGATTGGCACTGTCAGGACAGCAGAAGCTGAAGCCGAGAAATTCTGTGGGATCAAGGCGCTGGTTTCCGCAGAACGCGTCAGCGTCCCTTGCAGCGTTACCGTTGGGTAGAGCGCTGATTCTGCGATGCGCACCTGCAATTGAGCTGACTCGGCGCCGTGCCGAGCGCCCCTGATTTGCGGATGCTCCGACTGACCGACGACAATTGCCTCGTTCAGTGTTGCGCTAAGAAGCCGCTCGACAGTGCGTGAAGCCGCAAGCCGCGCGGGCGGCTCTTGGCCAATCTGTTGCCGAAAGACGGCCCGTGAATTCGCCAAATCCGACCGCGCGGCTGCAACAGTCGCGATTGCGCCCTGCAGAGCACTCTCGGCGAGGGCGACGTCGGTGCGGGTCACTTCGCCAACACCGAAACGATCGCGCGTGGCCCGAAGCTGTTCCTGCAGAACAGCCACATTACGCAAGCGCAAGTCCAAGACCGCCTGTTCGCGCAAGACGTTCATATAGGCTGTGGCCGATGCGAGAAGCGTTGTGATTTCGGCATTGCGCAGGGTTTCTCGCGCGACCATCACGTTTTGGTCAGCCTGCCGGACCGTGTTAGCCGTACGATTGGCGTCCCAAAGTGTCTGTGTACCCGTCACGCTCGCGCTACGCCCGGCAAATCGTGAGGCGCGCCACACGCCGCCCGATCGCGTCTCATTGTAGGTGTAGCCCTGAGAGAGAGATGCGCTCAACGAAGGTCTGTAACCAGACAATGCCGACGGCACGCCTTCATTGGCCACACGGACACCTGCACGCGCCGCATTGAGGTCAGGATTATAGCGATAGGCCTGTGTCAGCGCCTGATCGATACCCTGCGCCTGAGCAGCATTAAGCACGGACAAAACTACAAAACAGGCCGCCGTGGAGACGGTCCGCAATACGCGGTCTCCCATGATGGGTCATCCTTCAAAATATGCGGCCGTCCGCTCCTCCTCGGTCAGCATATTAACAATCAGTTAATTGATCGCTGGGCCTGATGAAAGAGGCGGTCGCTCTCGCCCCCAAACTTCTTCGCCTACTAGGGCAAGAAGGCCACAGTCGATGGCGAGAGTTGCCGATTAGAAGACAAATCCGGGCGTTTTCGCAAATCCGGGGAGCAGCGGGCTTGCCGCGTCAAAGGCGATGCGCGCGCTGACCGAGCCCCCGACGTATGTAAATACCATCGCTTTCGCCGAACGTCCGGTGCCAACGAGGGCAACGAGCCGGCCGCCCACTCGCAACTGTCCGAGAAGTGCATCGGGCACTTGTTCGACACAGCCCTCAAGGACGATCACATCGAAGGGACCGTGGCGAGCAGCACCCTCGGCGAGCGGTCCGGTAATGACAGCGACGTTGCCCGAACCAGTTTCAGCAATCAGCCGGCCTGCTTCGGCCGCTAGCGCTGCATCTTCTTCGACCGCAATCACCGACGACGCCACACGCCCAAGAACCGCAGCGGAATAACCTGAGGCGCAGCCGACATCTAACACCACGTCATCAGCCGAAATGGCGGCGGCGTGGATCAAACGCGCGAAAACCATGACTTCCAAGATGTGGCGGTTAGGCGCTCCAGGCGCGCTTACAACGAGATCATCGTCGAGATAAGCGAGAGACTTTAGCGCCGGCGGAACGAAAAGTTCTCGCGGTACCGCCAACAACGCATCGACGATCCGAGGGTCGGTCACATCATTCACGCGCACTTGAGTATCGACCATAGTGCGTCGGGCACGAGCGAAATCGGTCATGGCTCAATCCTCGCAAGCATTCTGGTGGCGCGGCCACAAGGGGTGTTTAGCGAGGTCCCTGCCCTCGTGGCAAGCCAAGCGATCCCTCATCTCAGCATATTGCGGCGAAAGGTCTATGCGTGCTAATCGCCCTTTCTCTCCAAGCCGGTTGCAACCGGTCGCGATGGCCTCGTGGCGGAGTGGTTACGCAGAGGACTGCAAATCCTTGTACCCCGGTTCGATTCCGGGCGAGGCCTCCATCGCCGGCTTTTTGCCGAAATGTTTCTGGTGTTTCCGATCGTCTGGAAACGAAAAGCGCCCGTTCTGCGGTTGGCGGTAATCGGCACTCGTTATATCGACCGGGGTTTGGGGCGGGACGCTTGCTTGTCACCCACGCTCTTCAACCAGACATAGACTTTTGGCCAACGCCGCCCAAACCAGATGGTCAAGCGACGCCGTCGCCGACGAATTGAGGGCGAATCGATGGAGAGAATGATCAAGCCTACGACGCTCATCCACGGGCCGAGCACGGGAAGGAAGCTGAACAAGCTGCCGACAATGAAGCCCCAGCCAAGCATTTTTCTACGGCGCGCCGTTGCCGGCAACGCAACGGTGCGGCCAAACATCGTCAGCGTGCGGGCCGGGGCAGCTTCACTCTCCAAGGCTGTCGGTCGCTGCACGTTCTTAACCTTTTTCCCGTACCCAACGCTTGGCAACGCTCACCGCTCGTGATAGTCGCCTCCTCCTTCGCTTAACGCGATGGTCCTCGGTAGCTCAGTTGGTAGAGCACGCGACTGTTAATCGCTAGGTCGTAGGTTCGAGTCCTACCCGGGGAGCCACTCTTTTTTAGAACGGAGCGCGCGAAAGCCGCTCCGTTTTTTGCATTCAGAGCAACTCGTTACCGGTCAGCGCTCAGCACGACGAAATGTCGCAGTGCTGATCCATGCGCATTGAGCGGTCGTAGCCCCGATACCGAAGATAGAGGCTTCTTTAGTTCAATCATGATGCATCCAAGACCTGTCCTCGTTTGGTTTCGAGACGATCTGCGTCTCACAGACAATCTTGCGCTGTCTGCCGCGGCTGCCGAAGGGCCTCTCGTCGCCGCTTATGTGCTCGATGAAAACCCTGCAGAGATGCGTCCGCTCGGTGGAGCAGCAAAATGGTGGCTGGCGCGCAGCCTCGATGCGCTTCGTTGCGATTTGGCACGATATGGCGTTCCTCTGATTCTGCGCCGGGGACCCGCCGCTCGTGAAATTTTGAAATTAGCTGAGCAGCTTGGGGCCGGGTCCATTCATTGGAACCGTCGCTATGATCCCGAAGGCATCGCGACCGATACAGGCATCAAAGCGGCGTTGAAGCAGGCCGGCGTCCAGGTGACGAGCCACGAGGGGCATCTCTTGCGCGAGCCATGGGATGTGACGACGCAGTCCGGCACGCCGTTGAAGGTCTTCACCCCATTTTGGCGGGCCCATGGCGCCAAGGGCGAGCCTCGTGCGCCCCTCCCGCGACCTGCGGCCATGACTGCGGCTGAGATCAGTATTGCAAGCGATGACATCAACACCTGGGGCCTAAACCCCTCGCCCTACTGGGCAAAGGGTTTCGAGCCCATGTGGACGCCTGGAGAGGCCGGCGCTGAAGCCCGACTGAGCGCCTTTCTCGATGCGGGTCTTGAGGACTATGCGGAAGATCGCAACAGGCCGGATTTGGCCTCAACGTCGCGGCTGTCACCACATTTGCGTTTCGGTGAAATCACGCCGGCACGGATTTGGGTGGCGGCCCAAATGAAGGCAGAGACCACCGGCCAAAAAGGCTTGGGGAAGTTCCTATCCGAGATTGGCTGGCGCGAATTCGCCTATCACCTGCTGTTTCATCAGCCGAACCTCCGGACGGAGAATTTCTCCCCTCGTTTCGATGCGTTTCCTTGGAGAGACGACGACAAAGCACTTAAGGCGTGGCAGCAAGGCTTGACCGGTTATCCCATTGTCGATGCGGGGATGCGCGAATTGTGGACGACGGGGTGGATGCATAATCGTGTCCGCATGGTGACCGCATCTTTCCTGATTAAACATCTGCTTATTCACTGGCGCCGAGGCGAAGAGTGGTTTTGGGATACGCTGGTCGATGCCGACCACGCCAATAACGCGGCAAGCTGGCAGTGGGTCGCTGGATCAGGTGCAGATGCCGCACCCTATTATCGCATTTTCAACCCGGTCATTCAGGGCGAGAAATTCGATCCCAATGGCGACTATGTCCGCCGTTTCGTGCCAGAGCTCAGCCGAATGCCCAAGGCTTACATTCATCAGCCCTGGGCGGCACCCCCATCAATCCTTGCCGCATCCGGTGTCACCCTTGGGCTGACTTACCCGCATCCCATTGTTGATCATGCTAAAGCCCGTGATCGGGCCCTTGCTGCTTTCGCTGCCATCAAGGCGGTGGATGCGGCCTGAAAGGATAGTTCATGCGGATTGCCATTATCGGCACGGGAATAGCGGGAAATGCGGCCGCCTGGTTACTCGGGCGCGAGCACCGCATCACCGTCTATGAGAAAGAGCCCCGTCCCGGCGGTCATGCCCACACCGTTGATATCAATTATGACGGGACGACCATCGCGGTTGATACCGGCTTTATCGTCTATAACACCGCCAATTATCCGAACTTCACCGCGCTTCTTGATCACCTCAAGGTCGAGACGGTGGAAAGTGATATGAGCTTTGCCGTCACCAGCGGCCGGGGCGATTTCGAGTGGTCGGGCCAGCAGGGCTCGTTCTCGCATGTCTTGAACGCCGTCTTCGCCCAGCGCAGCAATGTGTTGAGCCCGCGCTTCTGGCGCATGCTGCGCGATATGACGCGATTCAATACGAAAGCGATTGCTGACCGGGCCGCCGGCCGACTTAGCGGCCTTTCGCTCGGAGATTATCTGACGCGTGAGGGATTTTCTGGCCCGATTGTCGAGGACTATTTGGTGCCGATGGCTGCAGCGATCTGGTCCACGCCAGTCGACCAGATCATGCGTTTCCCCGCGGAGAACTTCATCGCCTTCTTCGACAATCACCGGCTCATTCACTGGAACCGCCCCCGTTGGCGAACCGTGAAAGGCGGCAGCCGCAGCTATGTTGAGCGCTTAGTGGCGGCAAATAGCGACCGCATTCGGTTCTCGACCGCTGTCACCGCCATTTACCGGCGAAGCAATGGCGTTGAAGTGGTCGATGCTCATGGCGTCCACGAAACCTATGACCAAGTGATCATCGCAACCCATTCCGACGAGGCCTTGGCGCTCTTGGCCGATCCGTCGCCAGCGGAAGCGTCAGTTCTGGGCGCAATCCGTTATCGGCCTAATGATGTCTACCTTCACCGCGATACCCGTCTCATGCCGAAGCGCCGGCGTGCCTGGTCGGCCTGGAACTTCATTCGTGACGGCTCGCGTGGCGGGGCCGGTCAGGAAGTTGCAATCTCCTATTGGATGAACGCGCTCCAAGGGATCGATGCAGATAAACCTCTCTTTGTGACGCTCAATCCGCCGACGCCGCCCGCGCCTGCCCTCACCTTCCGCCGTTTTGCCTATTCACACCCGCAATATGATCTCGCGGCTTTCGCAGCACAGCGCCAACTCGATACCATTCAAGGAGCAAGGCGCACTTGGTTCTGCGGCGCATGGGCGGGCTATGGCTTCCATGAGGATGGGTTGAAAGCGGCGATCACTGTGGCGCGCCAATTGGGCGTCGCGCCGCCTTGGGAGACAAACCCGGCAGGCGTCGTATCCGAGGCGGCCGAATGACAGCCCCCACCGGCACCCATTCGCTTCCCGATGCTGCGCTGAGCCTCGTGCACGGCGACGTCATGCATGCGCGGATGAAGCCGGTTGCCCATCGTTTCGACTATCGGGTGTTCAACATCTTCATCGACCTTGACCGGCTAGACGAGGCGGACCACGCCGCCCGCTTGTTCTCAGTCAACCGGTTTAACCTCGCGAGCTTCCACGTCCGCGATCACGGCCCCTGTGATGGGTCGTCGCTTCGGGACTATGTCAACGACCTGCTGAGCCAAGCCGATCAACCCGTACCCGACCGGGTTTTACTCTGGTGCTATCCGCGCATTCTTGGCCACGTGTTCAACCCAATCGCGGTCTATTTCTGCGCAAACGGTGATCGCATCACCTCGCTGATTTACGAGGTTCGAAACACCTTTGGCGACATGCACACCTATGTGGCGCCGATTACGCCCGATGAAATCGGCGCTGAGGGCATCAAGCAGTCGAGGGACAAGCTGTTCCATGTGTCGCCGTTCATCGAGATGGCTATGCGCTATCACTTCCGAGTGGTGTCAAATGCTGAAAGTTTGAAAGTCCGCATCCTTGAAACCGATGCGACCGGGCCGATTTTGTCAGCGACGTTCAAAGGGCGCCCTGAACCGATGACGAGCCGGGGGCTTGGGCGCGCGTTTCTACGGGCACCGCTGCTCGGCATCAAAGTCGTCGGTGCCATCCACTACGAAGCGGCCAAACTCTGGTTGAAGGGCGTCACCTATGTACCGCGCCCTTCGCCGCCCGCGTTGGTATCCTTCAATGCCGCAGGGCCGATTACCCTCAGCATGACATCGCATCCTATTGACGGGCCCACGGCTCGAAAGGCAGCTTGACTATGTCGCCGGCTAAATCTCGAACGAGTACCCTATGAGTTCCATCGACACTGCACCGTCCAATCGGTTCGCCGACGCTATCGAACTAACCCAAGATACTTTGCGCAGGGCAACCGCCGGCCTACCGGCAGCCGTTCGTTTCGCCATGGGCTATGCGATCAGGATTCGTCGCGGCACGCTGGCTCTGACGCTTCCCGATGGGCGCAGACTAGTTGCGCGTGGCGCGGAGCCCGGGCCTGAAGCTGAAATGGTCATCCGCGACTTCGCTTTTGCCAGTCGGCTTGCCACCAAGGGCGACCTCGGTTTTGCCGAGGCCTTCTTGCGCGGTGAGTGGGACAGCCCCGACCCCGCAGGCTTCCTCTATTTCTTTTGCGTCAATCACGAGGCCGTCACCCGCCTCATGGGCCACAACCCCATCGTGCGGATCCTGCAGGTCTATCGGCACTGGCGGAATAAAAATACTAAGGCCCAGGCGCGCCGCAATATCATAGCGCACTACGACCTCGGCAATTCCTTCTATCGGGCTTGGCTCGACCCTTCGATGACCTATTCCTCGGCCTATTTCGGCTCGGGCGCGACCACTCTGCCCGATGCGCAGCGAGCCAAATACCGGCACCTCGCCGAGCAGATGGGCATCAAGCCCGGCGACCGCGTGTTAGAAATTGGCTGCGGCTGGGGTGGTTTCGCCGAAGTGGCCGCAACAGAATTCGGCGCTCATGTCACAGGCCTCACCATCTCTAACGAACAGTTCGATTATGCGACCAAACGCATGGCGGACGCTGGCCTCTCCGATCGCGTGGTGATCAAGCTTCAGGACTATCGCGACGAAACCGGGGTTTACGATCACGTCGCGTCGATCGAGATGTTTGAGGCGGTCGGCAAGCACTATTGGCGGACTTACTTCGACAAGGTCGTTTCCGTGTTGAAGCCGGGCGGCCGCGCCGGCCTTCAGGTCATCACCATCACCGAACGTCTCTGGGAGAATTACCAGCGGGAGATCGACTTCATCCGCGGTTATATCTTCCCAGGCGGCATGCTGCCGACCGTCACCCATATGCATAGCCTCGGCAAGGATGCGGGCCTTGGCGTCGTCGCCGATACGAGCTTCGGTCTCGATTATGCCCGCACCTTGAATGAGTGGTGCACCCGCTTTGGCGAGGCTTGGCCTGACCTTACCAATCTCGGCTTCGATGATCGGTTCCGCCGGCTTTGGCTTTATTATCTCGCCTATTGCGAGGCCGGTTTCCGCTCGAACCAGATCGACGTGCATCAATATGTGTACGCCAAGGCCTAAGCCTAGGACGTCAACTCATACAGGGTGAGCGTTGTCATGACCGGCGAACTGTCAGCCGCACGGCTCGCCGCTTATGCGGCACCTTCACTGCCGCTCGCCATTCTGACCCTGCCGCTCTATGCCCTCGTCCCGAATTTTTATGCAGTGAATGTGGGCCTTTCCATCGCGCTGGTCGGCCAGGTCCTCTTGGTCGTGCGCTTGGTCGATGCGCTCTTCGACCCCTTCGCGGGCTATTTGACTGATCGCACGCGGTCACGGTTCGGCCGGCGCAAAATCTGGGTTGTCGCGGGCTTTCCGGTAGCCGCCTTGGCCGCCGTGATGGTGTTCATGCCGCCCCAGGGGGCCGGCGCCGGCTATCTCTTGTTCTGGGGATCGCTGCTGTCGCTCGGCTGGACCCTGATCCTCGTCCCTTACAGCGCGTGGGGGGCCGAACTCTCCCAGACTTATTCCGGGCGCGACCGGGTGGCGGCGGCCCGTGAGGGCTTGGCCTTCGTTGGAACCTTGCTCGCCCTCATCGTCCAGGCCGTAACAGCCGATCTGGCAACGACGCTCATGGTCTTCGCGCTCGTCATTGTCGTGGGCCTTCCGGTGACCACGTTGATTGCGGTTGCCTTTGTGCCCGAGCCGGAAGATCGCACCGTCGAGCCGCTCTCCTTCATGGCGGGGCTAGGCTATATGCGCGAAAACATCCCCTTCGTGCGCCTCGTCATTGCCTTCCTGGTGAATGGGCTGGCAAACGGGTTGCCCGCGACGCTGTTCCTGTTCTTCGTGGTGGACAAACTGGGGGCAACCCAGGCCCAGGCCGGCCAAGTTTTGGTCCTCTATTTCATTTGCGGGGTCATTGGCGTGCCTTTCTGGCTTTGGCGCGCAAAGACCATCGGCAAGCATCGCGCCTGGTGCCATTCCATGGTGGTGGCCTGTCTCGCCTTCGCCGTAGCTCCGTTTCTCGGACCGGGCGATATCGCGGCGTTTGCCGCCGTCTGCGTTGTTACCGGGCTCTGCGTCGGCGCTGATTTGGTCCTGCCGGCATCCCTCCAAGCCGATGTTATTGATGTCGATACCGCTCGATCCGGCGAACAGCGGTCAGGACTTTATCTGGCGGTGTGGGGCCTTGCGACCAAGCTCGCGCTGGCGCTTGCGGTCGGTATCGCCTTCCCCATTCTAGGCGCCTCCGGCTTTGACCCGCAGGCCGGCCTCAAAACCGAAACGGGATTGCTCGCGCTGGGGCTGCTCTATGCC
>JBAWYY010000062.1:0-10499 GCA_037143285.1 Alphaproteobacteria bacterium
GATCAGCTACTCGAAGAGCATGGTCTGACGGTTCCGGCCAAGATCAATCGCGCCACGCCATTAACGGCATGCTCACCTCGCTCGATCCGCATTCGAGTTTCCTGGATGCCAGAAATTTCCGCGATATGCAGGTGCAGACCCGCGGCGAGTTCGGCGGTCTCGGCATCGAAGTGACGCAGGAAGACGGCCAGATCAAAGTGGTCGCTCCCATTGACGACACACCGGCGTCGAAGGCCGGCATCCTCGCCAATGACCTGATCACCCATATCGACAATGAGCCGGTGCAGGGCCTCACCTTGCAGCAGGCGGTGGAAAAGATGCGCGGGCCCGTGGGCTCCGGCATCGTCATCCGCGTCAATCGCACGGGGCAGAACCCGCAGGACATACGCATTACACGAGATCGGATCGTCATCCGCGCCGTCCGCTCACGCATCGAGGGCGAGGACATCGGCTATCTCCGCGTGACGCAGTTCAACGAGCAGACGACCGAGAACCTGCGCCGCGCCATCGAAGAGATCCGCGCCAAGGCGCCGGGCGATCAGCTTAAAGGTTACATCCTCGATCTCCGTAACAATCCCGGCGGTCTCCTCGACCAGTCGATCTCGGTGTCCGACGCCTTCCTAGAGCGTGGTGAGATCGTCTCAACGCGCGGCCGGAATGCTGAGGAAACGCAGCGTTGGAATGCCCGCGCGGGTGATCTCACCCAGGGCAAGCCGGTCATCGTGCTGATCAATGGCGGCTCGGCCTCGGCGTCAGAAATCGTTGCCGGTGCACTGCAAGATCACCGTCGCGCGACGGTTCTGGGCACCCGCTCGTTTGGCAAGGGGTCCGTGCAGACCATCATCCCGCTCGGCAGCCAGGGGGCACTTCGCCTCACGACCGCGCGCTATTACACGCCGTCAGGCCGGTCCATCCAAGCGCGCGGCATCGATCCCGATATCGTGCTGGAACAGCCGGTGCCTGAAGAACTGCGCGCTCGCGTGAGCGAGAACCGTGGTGAAGCGGGTCTACGCGGCCACCTCAATTCGGGCCAGCAGCAGGAAGAGCGGTCTGCCTCATCGGTCTATGTGCCGCGTGAGCAGAAGGACGACGTGCAGATCAACACAGCGCTTGAACTTCTGCGCGGCACCAAGACCGATCCGAAATTCCCGCCGCAGCCGCGCCGGGCTGAGGCGACGCCGGCAAGCCCTGCAACGCCGGCGGCTCCGGCCGCCCCCACCACGCGGCAGTAACCAAACCCGCCCCTAAGCTTTGCGCCAGGGGTGGCGAGAGGTCGCGATGGCAGTCTGTTCACCGCAAACCCGGCAGATCGCTGGTGAGATCCTGGCGGCTCTCAATGGGCGCCGCCAGATCGGCCCCATTACAGGCATGGAACCAACATTTGGGCCCGACGATGGTCAGCGGGTGTCTCACGAGATCACCCGCAGGCGGATCGCGCGCGGCGAGATAGTGGTTGGCCGTAAAATCGGTTTCACCAACCGCACGATCTGGGACGAATATGGCGTGCACCAACCCATCTGGGGTCCGGTCTATGATCGCACCCTTAGCATGGTGTTAAGTCCGGCTCGGGGTTCCATCGGCCATCTGGTCGAACCGCGCATCGAGCCTGAGATCATTTTCGGCTTCAAAGCGCCTGTCCACGCCGGCATGGATGAGCGCGCGATCCTCGGCACCATCGACTGGGTCGCCCACGGCTTTGAAATTGTGCAGTCCATTTTTCCCGGGTGGCGTTTTCAGGCGGCGGATTGCATTGCGGCCTTTGGCCTCCATGGCCACCTGTTTTGCGGCCCCAAAACATCCATTGAAGGTGATCTCGACGCTTGGCTTCACGCGTTGAGCAGGTTCTCGATCACGTTGTCCCGCGACGGAATCGACATCGACACGGGCGTTGCTGCCAATGTGCTGGGGGGGCCGCTTTCAGCCATACGGCATCTCGCCGGTGTTCTCGCAGGCGACCCAGAAGCATCCGGCATCGAAGCCGGCGAGATCATCACGACGGGCACGGTCACGCGCGCGTTTCCCGTCAAGGCAGGCGAAACCTGGTCAACCCGGGTTGAAGGTCTCGCCGTCGCCCCGATGACCTTGACGCTGAGTTGAAGCGCAGACGTCCCCGAGCCGGACACCCTTTGATCGCCTCACGATCCCTTTGACACCGCCTGTTCGGCGGGCGCCTTGGCGATAGGCTGGGTTTGCGGGGCTGGTAAGGCCGCAGGCGCCGAGGACGTCGTGCTCTCGACGGGCGCTTCCTCACCGGGCTCCTCGGTATTGCGGGTAATGCGCACGCGCTTCACCCGTCGCGGATCGGCATCCATCACTTCAAACTCAAAGCCTGCGGGCCCGAGCACTACCTCGCCGCGAACGGGTACATGGCCGGCGATGACGGTGAGGTAGCCGCCGAGCGTATCGACCTCGTCGGTCGCTTCCTCGCCTGGTTCGAAGTCCGGCCCTAGCGCAGCCGCCACTTCCTCAAGCATCGCGCGCGCATCGGCAACAAAACCGCCATCGGCAGCCGCCACAATCTGCGCGCCCTCTTTGCCGTCGTGCTCATCTTCGATATCGCCGACGATGCTCTCCACGATGTCCTTCACGGCGACGAGCCCGTCGGTGCCGCCATATTCATCGACGATCAAGGCGATCGGAATACGGCTTGCCTGCATCTTTTCGAGCAGGTCGAGCGCCCGCATGGAGGGCGGAACGAACAAGACCGGACGCACCAAGCGCGTCGAGGACAGCGCGATGTCGAGCGCGACCAAACCAAGGTCGAGGGCGACGGCCTGCCGACCCCGAGGCTTGCGCTTGCCGCCGGCTTTGCGCGCATCGCTCAGGATCTGACCCATCACGTCCTTGATGTGGACGACCCCCACGGGATCATCGAGCGTGTCATCATAGACAACGAGGCGCGTGTGGCCGACCTCGTGAAACAGTTGGAGCAACTCGCCGAGCGGAATGTCCTTTTGAACCGCGATGATATCGGCGCGGGGAACGGCAAGGTCCTCCGCGCGTCGCTCGCGAAGTTCGAGGATGTTGCGCAGCATGGAGCGCTCTTCCTCGGTGAAGCCAGCGACCGAGGGAGCATCCTCCTCGAGCACTTCTTCCAAATCCTCACGGACGGAGTTCTTGGGCCTTAAGCCAAGCCGCAAGCGCAGGCGTTCGATCCAGCCCTCGTTACGGTCTTGCGTGCTTTCTGCCTTGGCGGCAGCAGCGGGCGGTGTGGTTGGTACAGCCTCAAGGGCTATCGTTCGTCGGTCTTCGTTTGGCATGACTCACTCGGGCATCATTCGCCCGGCTGCGTGGGGGTCTCGAATTCCGAGGCGCGCCAGGATAGCGGTTTCCAGCTTTTCCATAGCGACAGCCTCGGCCTCGGTGTCGTGATCATAGCCCAAAAGATGCAACAGCCCATGGATCGTCAAGTGGCTGAGATGGTCACTGGGCGAAAGATCGTCATCCTTGGCTTCGCGCAAGAGGGTTTCATGGGCAATGATGATATCACCCAAGAGAGGCCCGCGCGCGGTTGGGAAGGACAAAACATTGGTTGGCTTGTCCTGCCCGCGGTAGTCGCGATTGAGCGTCTGGACGGCAAAGTCATCCGCAAGCGCGATAGAGACTTCGCCTTCTGCTGGCGCCTTGATTGTGGGATCGGCGAGTGCTGCTTCGACCGCGCGCCGGACGACCGCTTCCGCGTCAGGCCAATCGTCCCATCGCTCAGAGAGCGATGACACCTGCGTCTCGATACGAGCGCTCATCCGGGGGTCACGGGCGAAAAGGGCGGCCGGCGCGGCAACCGATTGTCGGGGCGAAGCTCATGCTCGCCCGCCCGGGTCGCTGCCTCATAGGCTTTGACAATGCGTCCCACCAATTCGTGGCGAACCACATCGTCTTCAGAGAAATGAGCGATTGAAATGCCGGGAACGCCGTCCAGCAGGGATATGGCTTCGGCCAGCCCGGATTTCACCCCCGGCGGCAAGTCGATCTGGCTGGGGTCACCGGTGATGATCATTCGCGAATTTTCGCCAAGTCGAGTGAGAAACATCTTCATCTGCATCGACGTGGTGTTCTGCGCCTCATCCAAGATCACCACGGCATTGGTGAGCGTGCGCCCGCGCATGAAGGCCAAAGGGGCGATCTCAATCATGGTTGATTGCAGCCCACGTTCCACACGAGGAGCGTCCATCAGGTCGTAGAGTGCATCATAAATCGGGCGCAGATAGGGATCGACCTTTTCCTTCATGTCGCCGGGCAGAAAGCCGAGCCGCTCGCCCGCTTCAACCGCTGGGCGCGTCAGAATGATGCGGTCGACAACGCCTTTGTCGAGGAGAGCAACGGCCTGCGCCACCGCAAGCCAGGTCTTGCCGGTGCCCGCGGGGCCGATGCCGAACACCAATTCGTGGCGCTTGAGCGCGCGGATATAGGCATCCTGCGCGGGGGTGCGTGCGCGAACCGAACGCTTCCGGGTCGCAATTTCCTCATGTCCCAGGCGTGGCGCACCGTCGGTTTCGAACAATTGACCCTGCGCCGTGGTCATGCGGATCGCACCATCCACATCGCCGAGGCCGATCTCCTGACCGATTTTCAGGCGCTCATAGAGGTTCTCGAGGACGGCTTTCGCCTGTTCACAGGCTTCAGGCGGCCCGGACAGCGACACGTGATTGCCGCGCGCTGCGGCCTGAATGCGCAGCCGCTTTTCCAGAAAAGCGAGATTTTGGTCGTATTGGCCGAAGAGTCGGCTCGCGAGCCCATTATCATCGAAGGAAATGACCAATTCGGTCGCCTCGGAAGACTCGCTTGGCGCAAGCCAGGGAATGTTGCGGCCGCTGTCCGGCCCAAAACCACCCGATTGCAAAGTCTTCAAGCCGAGACTCCTTCCATCGCTGTTCCTATTCTGCCGCGACTATCGACCCCGTGTCACCCATGTCCAAGGCGCCGTGCAGCGAGTTTGTGCTGGTATCGGTGATTCGGACCAGTCCTATCCTGCCCATCCAAGACGACGGCGCCATGACTTGCACAGGCAAGAGATAGGGCGAGCGCCCCACAATCTGTCCGGGGTGGCGGCCGATCCGCTCAAACAGCACCGGCATGGTCTGCCCGATCAGGCTTGTCTGGAACGCCCGCTGTTGATCTGCAACGAGCGCCTGAAGCCGATGGAGACGTTCGGTCTTCACGGCTTGCGGCACTTGGTCCGCGAGGTTGGCGCCCGGCGTGCCGGGCCGCGAGGAATAAGCGAAGGTATAGGCGGTGGCGAAGCGGACCTGCCGGACGAGGCCGAGGGTGTCCTCAAATTCGGCGTCGGTTTCACCGGGAAAGCCAACGATGAAATCGGAGGTCAAGGCGATATCCGGCCGGGCCTCGCGCACGCGGTCGACGATCTTGAAATAGCTCGCGCGGGTGTGCTTGCGGTTCATGGCGGCAAGCACGCGATCGGCCCCAGACTGCACGGGCAAATGAAGATAGGGCATGACTGCGGGGAGGTCGCGATGGGCTGCGATGAGGTCGTCGGTCATCTCGCTCGGATGGCTCGTCGTGTAGCGCAGCCGCCAGAGCTCCGGGATTTCGGCGAGTCGATAGAGAAGGCGCGCAAGCGTCCACTCGCGACCGTTGGGCCCGATCCCGTGATAGGCATTCACGTTTTGCCCGAGAAGCGTGATCTCGCGCACGCCAAGCGCCACTAGCCGTTCGACCTCGCCAATGAGCACATCAACAGGGCGGGACACCTCGGCGCCACGGGTATAGGGGACGACGCAGAAGGTGCAGAACTTGTCGCAGCCTTCTTGCACCGTCACGAAGGCCGAGATGCCGCGCGCCCTGGTTACGGCCTCGCTTGCATCGGGCAAGTGTTCGAACTTGGTCTCAGCGGGAAAATCGGTGTCGACAACGCCAGGCTTGATTGAGGCAAGCGCCACGATATCCGGCAGGCGATGATAGCTCTGCGGACCGACGACGAGGTCAACCGCCTTCGTGCGGCGTAGGATCTCGGCTCCCTCAGCCTGGGCGACACAGCCGGTCACCCCGATCATTACCTTGCGCCCTTCGGCTGCGGCCGCGTCCTTCATCTCACGCACCCGACCGAGTTCCGAATAGACCTTCTCGGCGGCCTTCTCGCGGATATGGCAGGTGTTGAAGAGGAGGAGGTCGGCCTCTTCCGGCGTTGAGACTTCGCGATAGCCCTGCGCGCCCATGACGTCGACCATCCGCTGGCTGTCGTAGACATTCATCTGACAGCCGTAGGATTTGACATAGACCGATTTGACGGCCGGGCCCTTGGGATCGTGTTCACTCATCGCCGCGATATAGCGCTCAAAGCGCGGCCCGTCATCACTTATGGGCTGAGATCACCGCAGTCGAGGGTTCAAGGCGTCCCGTAGCCAGTCGCCAAGCAGGTTGACGCTGAGCACCAGGCCGGCAAGCGCGACCCCTGGAAAGATCACCACCCACCATTCGCCCGAGAACAAAAACTCGTTGCCGAGGCGGATCAGCGTGCCGAGCGAGGGTTCGGTCGGCGGCAAGCCAACGCCGAGGAAGGACAAGGTCGCCTCGGTGATGATGGCGAGCGCCAGATTAATGGTCGCAATCACGCTCACCGGGCCAATAACATTGGGCAACACGTGGCGGAACAGGATGGTCGTTTGCGACAGGCCGATGAGACGGCCTGCTTGGACATATTCCTTGTTGCGCTCGACCAGCGTCGAGCCACGCACCGTCCGGGCATATTGGACCCAGAACGACAGGCCAATCGAGACCACCAACACCCAGAACACCAAGACCTCGGATCGCGCAGTTCCGACCAAGGCGCGCATGGTGCCGTCGATCAGAAGGGCAATGAGGATCGCCGGAAAGGTCAGTTGGACATCGGCGATACGCATGACGATGGCATCCACCGTGCCGCCCGCGTAGCCAGCGATCAGGCCAAGGGTGATGCCGATGATGGAAGCCAAGATCACGCCGAGGAAGCCGACAAGGATCGAGATGCGCGTGCCATACATGATGGACGAGAGCACGCATCGACCTTGTTGATCGGTGCCGAGCGGAAAGCGCCATTCGCCATCGGCCGACCACGCGGGTGGTTTTGAGCCGTCAAGCAGGTTCAAGGCCTCGAGATTGAAAGGGTCGTGCGGCGCGAGCACAGGCGCAAAGACCGCGCCCACAAAGAAGATCAACACGATGACGGCGGCAATCATCGTCACCCAGGAGCGGGTGAACGAATACATCAGGTCTGAATCGAGCACTTTTTTCCACATGGCGGTCACCTCACGACGTCCGACCGGCAATGCGGATCCGCGGATCAACCGCGACATAGAGGAGGTCGACCACCAGATTGATCAACACGAAAAGCGTCGCGACCAGCAAGAGATAGGCTGACATGACCGGGATATCGACGGCCTGAACGGCTTGGAGGAACATCAACCCCATGCCGGGCCATTGGAACACGGTCTCGGTGATGATGGCGAAGGCGATGATCGAGCCGATCTGAAGCCCGGTGATCGTGATGACGGGAATGAGCGTGTTCTTGAGCGCATGGCCGTAATTGATGGCCTTTGACGTGAGGCCGCGGGCGCGGGCGAATTTGATGTAGTCGGTGCGGAGCACCTCCAACATTTCCGAGCGTACGAGACGCAAGATCAAGGTGAGCTGGAAAAGCCCAAGCGTGATGGAGGGCAGTACCAGCGCCAGCAAGCCCGATTTGGTCAGAAGTCCCGTGGACCACCAGCCCAAATTCACCACGTCGCCGCGCCCGAACGACGGCAATATCCCGAGCGTCACCGAGAACACGAAGATGAGCAAAATGCCGATTAAGAAGGTCGGGAGCGAAATCCCGACGAGAGAAATGGTGAGAAAGGCCTTCGACAGCCAGGAGTCCCGATTGAGCCCGGTGTGAACGCCCATGGGGATACCGGCAAAGAGCGCAAAGAGCGTCGCGCAAAGGGCCAGTTCCATGGTGGCCGGAAAGCGCTCGCCGATCAGCTTCGAAACCGGCTGCTTGCTTTGATAGCTGATGCCGAAATCGAAGGTTGCGGCCTTCACGACAAAGCGCGCGAATTGGACGGGGACGGGATCAAAGAGCCCCAATGAGCGGCGGATCTCTTCGCGCTGCTCGGTCGTGGTGTCCTGACCAACCATCTGGTTGACGGGATCGCCGACGAAACGGAACAGCATGAACGAGATCAGCGCAACCGTGAACAGCACCAGAATGGCCTGACCAGCGCGACGCAGGATGAAGGCGAGCATCGGGAGACCTCTGACACCTGAAACGAAAGGAGGAGCGGCCGTGGCCGCTCCTCGGGATTATAATGCGCTTGGGATCAGCGGCTCGGGTTCTTGGTCACCCAGTGGAACAAGAGCTGGTTATCCGCGCGCTGAACGAGTTCAACATTGCGCGAAACGCCCCAGGCAAGCGCCTGCTGATGCAGCGGGATGAAGCCCGCCTCATCATGAACGATCTTGAAGGCTTCGGCGATCATGGCATTGCGCTTGGCCGTGTCGACCTCGGTCAGGATCTGGTCGGTCAAGGCATCAACCCGCGGGCTGCAATAGCCGCCGAGATTGGTGGCGCCACGTCCGCCTGACCCGGTGTCGTCGCGGCAGCGGATCAGGTTGTGCAACACGTTCCAGGAGTCGAGTGAGCCGGGCGTCCAGCCGATCAGGTAGAACGGCGTATTATAGCCGCCCGAAGCCAGAACCTTCGCGAAGAAC
The DNA here is from genome assembly GCA_037143285.1 of Alphaproteobacteria bacterium. Classification (GTDB taxonomy): domain Bacteria; phylum Pseudomonadota; class Alphaproteobacteria; order Rhizobiales; family Phreatobacteraceae; genus Phreatobacter. Next base: position 8,686 of record JBAWYY010000062.1, read on the forward strand.
TGCGCGCGCGGCTGGGCGATCAAGTTCACCTTGACGCCAACTCGCGCGAGCATGGCCACCACGGCCTGACAGATCGGCCCGTCATTGACATAGCGATCATTGGGGCAGTCGAAGCCCACTTCGAAGCGCGTATTGTCCGCGCCTGCGCGCGGGTAACCCGCTTCGTCCAACAGGCGGTTGGCGGTTGCGACATCGAAGGGATAGCGCTGGAACGACGCCGAGGCATCGAACAAGATCGGCGAGATCAACTGAGCGGTTGGCGTTGCCGCCCCGCGCATCACCTGACGACGGATCGCCTCGATATCGATGGCATGATTGAAAGCCCGGCGAACCCGCACATCCTTGAAGGGGTTCTTGCCCTTCACCGATGAATTGGTGAGTTCGTCACGCCGCTGATCAAGCTGGAGATAGATGGTCCGCAGTTCCGGGCCTTCCATCACGCGGGCATTGCTGCTGGCATTGATGCGCGGAATATCCTGCAGCGGCACCGGGTCGATCACGTCGACTTCGCCCGAGAGGAGAGCTGCGACGCGGGTCGGCGCCGAGGTGATGGGGGTGAAGATCACCTGAGCCAGATTGTGCTCGGCCTTACCCCACCAGGCATCATTGCGCACATAGACGGTGCGAACGCCGATCTGATGTTCGGTGATGCGGAACGGCCCGGTGCCATTGGCGTTGAGCGTGGCAAAGCCGGGCGTCGTTGCGGCCGGCGGGGTCGGTGCGATCGCCCCGTTCTCCTGCGCCCAACGCCGCGAGACGATATACCACGTGTCCCATTCGAAATGCAGGATCGGGTTCGGTGCTTTCAGCTTGAACTCGACCGTGTGGCTATCGACCGCGACCACTTCAACATCTGCACCGATGCGCGAGCGAAGGTCGGAGGTGTCGGCGCGCACGCGGCCTGCCGAGAACACCACGTCATCGGCGGTGAAATCGTAGCCGTTGTGGAACTTCACGCCACGACGCAGGTGGAAACGCCAGGTCAGGCCGTTGTTGAGCACTTCCCAACGCTCAGCGAGGCCGGGAATGATTTTGAGATCCTTGTCGCGACGCGTCAGGCCCTCATAGACATTGCCCTGCAGCGCAAGCGTGGTCGTCTCATTGATCCCGTAGGGGTCGAGTGTATTCAGGTTGCCCTGGAAGGCGTACCGCAGCGTTTGTCCCTGCTGGGCCTGAGCCGGTGCGATAAACCCTGTCGCGGGCAGTGCCAGCGCCAGTGCGCCTGCAAAAAGCGCATGTTTGAAGATCATTGTTGTCCCCTCCAATGAGGTCGGTGAGCGTCTCAAAGCGCGATCCCTTGGCCGCGCATCGATCCAATGCAGGCTACCATAGACGGGTTTTCCCGTAGGGGGAAAGGGGCGTCAGCACGGTCCGTTGCGATAGAAAAGCAGAGCGCTCTAACGAGCAATGATCCCGAAGTTCTGCCCACCGAACTGGTTATCAATCGTGCGGATGCGCCGATCATGCGCGTCCCAGTCAAATCGTCCGCCGCGCCCGGCAGAAGGCCCGGTCCCCTCCCCGCCGACGGGGCGCACGACGCGCGCCGCACCCGGGACATTGACGCCACGGCCTAGCGGCGACTCGATCGACGCGAGATAGGTGACCGCTCGCCTGCAATATTCAAGCGACAGCGGGCTCATGCGCGTCTCATCAAGGCCGAGACGGTATCTCATCAGCGCTTCGCACAGGTTGCCACCGGAGCGCTCCCAGGCCGCGGAGAGGTGGGTCACCGCAATTCGAATATTGGTCTCTGGCTCAAACAGGTCCTGGGCAGAACCTTCGAAGCCCTGCGCCTTGGACATCTGCTCGCGCAC